>CBJNAS010000231.1:0-5581 GCA_966434565.1 uncultured Phenylobacterium sp. | reverse complement strand
ACGCCGCCTGAATCCGGCGGTCCATGCGCTTGATCTTCCGCTCCAGGGTGCGCTGGGTGCGGCGCACCTCGCCCGCCTTGTCCAGCGCCGGCTGGCGTCGCGCGGCGACATACGCGCGGCCCTTTTCCGAGCGCAGCCAGGCCTGCCGAACCCGCAGCGCCGCGTCCGCCTGCTGGAAGTCCTTTCGCGCCTTGGCGAGGGCGTTCAGCTCCGCATGCTTGGCCCAGATCATGCGCGCCGGATTGCGGATCCAGGCCACCAGCTGGAGCCGCTTCGAGCGCGTGTCCTTCACCCGCTTTTCGGTCGCCTCGAGCCGCAGTTTCGCCCGCCATCTTTCGGCGGCGGCCCCCGCAGTGATCTCCCGCCCGATCTCCCTCGCGGACACCGGCGCAGGCGCCGTCAGAGCCTCGCGATCCGCGCGCCAGCCATCGCGCTCGGCGCGCATTTGGTCCCGCAATTTTCGGGCGTCTTCCGCCAGCGTCGCGATCGGAACCGAGACCTCTGGCGCACGAGCCGCCACCCGCTCCGTGGTCTCTTCCAACTGCACATGCAGCTCGCGGAGCTTCTTGTTGTGCGCCTTCACATCGCGGTTCTGCTCGCCGCGTTCGGACGCGCGGTTCTTCCGCTCGAGCGCCGTGGCTTCCGGCCCCAAATGCACAGTCGGTGCGCGGTCGATTCCCTGCTCGGCCAGGCTCAGATGGGAGACCTGCGGCGCGTCCCGCCCGAGATGCCGCCGCAGGTGTTCGTTCTGGATCTGCGCCCATTCAGCGCGCAGCTCGCTGACGAACTGGGAATGATGCCAATCGCGGTTCTTCTTGCCGAAACCCTCCGGCGAGACCTCACGCGTCGTCACGAGGATATGGGCGTGAAAATTCCGCTGATCGCCCTCCTTGCCCGGCCGGTGCATCGCGATATCCGCGATCATTCCGCGGCGGGTCACATGCTCGGCCACGAAGGCGCGCACCAGCTCCCGCCGCTGCTGCAAATCCAGCTCATGCGGCAGGGCCAACAGGATCTCCTGGGCCGGCACGGCGTCCTTGCGCCGCTCCGCCCCTTCCGCCGCGTTCCACAGCGTCTCGCGATCCGTGTAGCTCACCGGCGCAGTCGCCGGCGCCAGGATCTCCGCGTGCTCGACCCCGTCCTTGCCGCGGAAGTCGAACTCCATCGCGAGCCGCTCGTCGCGCAGCAGCTCGGCCGAGCGATAGGCCGCGGCCGCGACCGACGATCGCCCGAGACTCCGCTGAATCGTCTGCACCTGGCATACGAAGGATGCCACGACTGGCTCCAAGCAGCTGAAGGCGCGGGATCGCTAAGGGCTCAGGCCCTTGGCTCGGACCCCTGCCCGGCGTCGCCGGTCAGGAGTTCGAGGGTGTCGGGCGGAGCCTGACCGCATCATCGGGCGGGCGTAGCCCACCCGATGGGGATAGGCGCCATTGTCCACAAAACCTCTGAACGGCACTGTGGACCAGAACTGCCACTTTGGGTAGAGGTGTTCTCAAGCAAACGTATGCCGCGAGCGAGGCGTCTGGAAATGGCGACCGACGAGAAGCGCAAACGGAACACCCGCAGGTCCCGCTATCGCCCCAGGACACTGGCTCAGAAGCTGCGTCGCAAGCAGCTCTGGGAGGCCCGCGCCGAGGACCGCAGGCGGGGCAAGCGGGTCAGCGAGGAACAGGCGCTGCAGGACCGCCTGGCCGAGCTGGAGGCCGCCCTGCGCGACCAGGGCCGCCTCGGCCTCCACAATCGCCGGCACACGACCGCCCTGGAGGACATCGAGGACGACGAGAAACGCTTCGCCGTCCTCAAGGCCCGGGTGGAGCGGCTCGAGGCGCTTTGGGCCGTGAACCAGCGCAAGCGCGAGACCCGGGGCAAGATCATCATCGGCGGCGCCCTGCTCGCCGAAGCCGCCGACTTCGCCGTGGAAGATCGCACGGCCCTTCTCGACCGCCTCGTCGATATCCTCGACCGTCGTGTGGATCGGGTCACCGACCGCCTCACCGTCCGCGAATTGCTCGGTAACGCCCCTCTGCCGCTCCGTCCCGGCGGCGAGCTCGAAGAGGAGTTCCAGGCGGCGATCGCGGCCGTCGGCGAGGAGCTCCCGGACTTCGACGCCCTGGCCGAATCCGCCATGGCCGAGCTCGACGATGGTGAGCTCCGGCCCAGCGACATCGACCCCGATTACGCCGATCTCGACCACGCCTGGACCGCCAAAGCTTAGCGCGCCTGGTCGCTCGCCCGTCCGTCCGGAAGCACGAAGATCCCGCGGTTCGCGTCGACCGCGCGGGGCCCGTCCGTGGCCAGCTCGACGGTCGCAGGCTCCCCGCTCGAACCGGGCTCTTGGCGCTCGCCCTCGGCCGCCCGCGCCACCTCGTCGGAGTCCGCGGACGCGCGGTTCTCGCCGACGAAAATGGCGGGCTCAGGCCGGCGCGCCTCGGCATGGACGGCGGGCGGTTTCCGCCCCCTGCCCCGCCCGGCTTCGGCATAGAAGCTGTGGGCGCCGATCACCGCCGATGGGGCCGCCCCGCCGAAGTTCGTCGTGCCTTTGGTGACCGTTCCGGCCGCTTCACGCGCCGCCACGATCTGCACGTTCTGGAAGTACCGCGCCCCATGCGTCAGGTCCGGGAGCCGGCCGTCCAGGGCCAGATTGATGATCGTCTCGATGCGCGCGCGCTGAGCCTCCGAGACGGGCCTTAAGCGCCGCCAGGTTCCCCCGGCTCGAAGCACCGGTTCGAATTGCGCCGGCGCGTCCACCACGCTCTCTACGCTCGATCCCCAACGTCCGTCCTGCAGCCGGTTCAGGATGGTGTAGACGACGCCCGCCAGGCCGGAGTCGCCCTGGTTCCCCGCCTCGGCATAGGCGACGCGTGCGATCGCCTCCCGCGCGTCCGGGCGCGCAAGTGCGGCGGCGATCCCCTCCCCTGCCCCGCTGGTCTGTGGGACCGCTGCGGAAGTGAGCGCAGACGGGCAATGAAGGTCAGGAGGAAGGGCCTGCGTGGGGCCGGCCTGGGCCAGCAGCGCGCAGAGGCTGGCGAGCGCGGCAGGGTCCATCAGCTGGCCCTCCGCACGTCGCCCTCGATCAGCAGCGGCCGGAAGACGCCGACCACCTGATCGATGCGCACCGGACCGTAGTAGCGGCTGTCGAAGCTGTTCGGGATCAGGTCCGAGAAGACGAAGAACTCGCCGGCGCGGAGCCGCCGGCATGCGCGCCACCTGGGCAGCGGTTTTCCACGGGGATCATAGACCAGCACCGGCGCCCGCCAGCGGCCGTTGATGCGCAGCGAGCCGCCTTGGGTGCACACCTCGTCGCCGGCGCTCGCCGCTACCTGCTTCAGGATCGGAACCCGGCGCAGATAGCCCATCCGGCCATCGGCGTAAGGGAACGCCAGGTCGGGGGCCCGGAACGCGATCACCCGGCCGGTTCGGACCCGCTCCGGGGTGCGCAGGTAGAGCCCTTTCGGCTCGCTCTCACTGGTGTTCCAGAGGAGCGCTGGCCGTGGCGCGAGCGCCGAAATAAGGCCAAGCCCCGCCAGCGGCGCGGTCGCCCAGGCGATGATTTTCAGCCGCCTCCGGAGCGGCTCGGCGCGTTCGGTCTCGGCCATGGACGCCCTCGCGAAATCGGCCGCGGCCTCAGGCCGGCGGACGGCGGCGGGCGCGGAAAACGACCGCTCGCGAGGGCGATTCTAGGCAGAAAATCGCCCTCGCCTCCAGCACGAACGCTATCCCTGCGTGCTAAAACTGGGGCGTTGAGCGTCAGAGTTGAGAGGGGCCGCCGCGAGCCCCTCAATCGGATGCATCGCCCTGGGCGGTGGCCTCAAAATGATCGAGCAGGCGCTGCATGGCCTCACCATTAGGCACCCGCAAACGGTAGGCCAGGTCCTCGAACCGCTGCTTGTCGCGGTTAGTCACCCGTAGCGTCAGCCGGGCATCGAAATTCAATTCGCGAACGGGCGCAGCCGGCTTGTCCGGCTGCGCCGGCTGCGGCTCCCGGCTCGGAAAGCCCGCCCGCTCGCTGACCTTGGCCAGCACCTTCGGATCGGGCCGCGGCGCGGTCACCTCCGGCTCGAAGGCCTTGAGGTCGTCCGCGAGATTAAGACCCGCAAAAGGCTTTGCCGTTTGGCCTGACATTACGCTGCCGCCCTCGCCTGCTTGAGTTGCTGCACCACTTCTGTCGCGAGCGCGCGGGCGTTCTCACGCGCCGTCCCGAGCGAGGACACCAGGCTGGGGTCCAGGCCCGCCAGCGTCCCGCCGTGGCTGAAGAGGCTCCGGTAGGCTTCGCGCTCAGCAATCGAGGTGTGGAGCGCCGGGATCCCAGCCTCCTCGAATTGCGCCGCGATCGCCTTGAAGTTTCGGGTTCGGATCGAGTTCGCGGCGGCCACGCGGGTGAACACGATCGCATGCGGGATCTCCCGCCCTTGCGATTTCCCCGTCATCCGAATGAGCTTGATCGCCCGCGCCGCCTGGTCGGCGTCGAGCACCGAGGCCTGGATCGGGATCAGCACCAGATCGGACATCGAGACGGCGTGCGTCACCCGGCTCGACGCCGCGCCCTCCAGGTCCACGATGACGAACGGCGACCGCGACCGCGCCTCGTCGATGGCGTCCACGATGGTGGCTTCGCCCACGTCGGCGATCACCTCCATGTTCGACGGCACGCCCGGCAGCTTGCTCCACTTGGCGATCGGCAGGTTCGGATCGGCGTCGACGACCGTCACCCGGCTCGCCCCCTGCTCCGCCAGCTCCGTCGCCAACAGCAAGGCGCTCGTGGTCTTCCCTACCCCGCCCTTCGGCGAGACGAACGAGATCACCGGCATCGGAAAACACCCCTTTTGTGCGCCGTGTCCGCCGCGGCGCCCGTGTCAGCCAGGGCCGCCATGTCTGCCCTGGCGACATGTAGGCTGTGGCCGCCTTGGCTGTCATGTCTGCCACGGCGGACCTTGGCCGATTACGGTTAAATTTTCGCGAATGCTCTCATCCAGGCAGCGCCTGGTGAGGCGCTCCGCAACCCGGCCCCCTGCCCTGGTCGGCGCACGTTTCCATCGACCCGGTCCGCCACGTCAGCCACGTGCGCCGCGGCCGCCCTGTCGGGCATGTCCACCCTGGCTGCCCTGAGGTTTTCTCTCCAGCCGGCCCATCGGCAGATCGTCCTGGACGTCAGGCCAGGCCTTTTTGTCCGCCGTGTACGCCGTGACCGCCACGTCCGCCATGTGCGCCACGGCGGCCAATCTGGAGTCTGCCGGCTCGGCGCGCCCCGGCCAATCACGTCAGCCACGCACGACGTGGCGGACACGGCAGCCACCGCAGCCACGGCAGCCATAACCGGCCGGCCAGCGAGCGACGCGGCCATGAGGGCAGGCCGGAAGGGAAGGCGGTCGCGAACAACGACAAACCAATCTTCACATGTGCGCCGCGTCCGCCAGGTGCGCCACGTCCGCCATGTCATCCCCGGCAGCCGCGCCCGCCATCGGTGACCAGGAGCGGTGATCCAGGGCAGGAGACTCTCGGGCTCGGTCGCCGCGCGACCCTGCCGGCCCGACATGTCAGCCACGTCAGACGGGTCCGACATGACCGCCGTCGCCCAGGC
>CBJNAS010000230.1:0-5596 GCA_966434565.1 uncultured Phenylobacterium sp. | reverse complement strand
GCCGCCAGACCACCGCCGCCTGCGTTTCTCTTTCCAATCCACAATGTCAAAGACCGAGGCCAGCGAACCGGCCCGCCCAGATGAGCTGTCTTGTCGTGAAGGGCGCTCATATACGGACCGGAGACCGGTTCGGCAAGCGCTCCTCGGAAGGCCAGAAGATCCAGCCTAACCCCAGAAGAGGGTGGGCCTACCTACAGGAACGAGAGCCGTTCCGCAAGAGGCTTTCGTCAGTAAACCGACGATACTCTTCGTGAGCTTCAAGGTTCCGAATGGTAACGGTCGCCCGTCACCCAGGTACCCTGTCGCCGAGAACTTCGTGGCTTTGGACGCCCCGTCCGCCTCGGCGAGGGGCGCTATCTAGTGGCGAGCCGATTCCGGGTCAAGCCGCTTTTCGGGAAATTCGCGTTCCGCGTCCGCCCGTCGCGGGCTGGGCTGGGTCGCGAGCGGGGGGTCCGTCCACACGACGCCGTGGCCGAAGCCGCGTCCAGCCGAAGGGGAATTCAAACACGAAGAGCACCAAGGCGCGGAGTGAGCCAGGCCGCCGGCTCAGCCGGAAATCTTCGCGCCCTTGGCGTCTCTTGGTGGTCTTCGTGTGAAATGAGGCGCGCCTGCGGCGCAGGGCGCTTCACGCGAACACAAACGCGCAGGCGCAATGAAGGCCTGGCTTCGGGCCTGCCTGCCGCGCAGCGACGCCTAGGCGCTCGGTTTCAGGCCCGCAGGGGCAGGCTGCTCAGCAGGTCGACCAGCAGGCGGCGCGAATCGGGCGACATCGCCTCGTAGCGCTTCAACAGGTCGACAGCGCCGGGCAGCGTCATCAGCTTGAGGAACTCGAAGTCGGCCGGGGCGATTTGCGGCTGGTCCAGCGCGCTCGTCAGGTCGGTGACGCGGCAGTCGAGGGCGTGGGCGATCTGCACCAGGCGCGAGAAGGAGACGCGGTTGGCGCCGTTCTCGTACTTCTGCACCTGCTGGAAGGATATGCCGCAGGCGCTTGCCAGCTGTTCCTGCGTCATGTTGAGCGAACGGCGGCGCAGCCGAATGGCGTTGCCGAGCGCCCTGTCGAGATCGTCCGCCGCCCGGGCGTCTGAGCTTACCTTTGGCATGCGCCCTGCTGTGGACTCAATATGCGTCCGGCGCAAGCCTTACCCACAACATATATGTCACGATCCAGACGGAGCGGCCTTACGTCGCGGGGTCGCCGGCTATCGGTTCGCTCTCGTCCAGCACCAGGGCGGCGATGCAGAGCAATTCGCGGAGCACCATTTCCGGCGGCTTCAGCTGGGCGAATTGCCGCGTCCGCTCGACGAGGCGGTGCACGAGCTCGGCCTGCAGCTCGGTCGGGGCCAGGTCGACCAGCTGACGCTCCAACTCGTCCCATTTGAAGCAGAGCGGCGGCGAGGTGTCGGGCAGCGGAGACCAGCGTCCGTTGAACTGCTCGACCTCGGTGCGAATCTGCAGGGCGCGGGAGACCAGGCTGGGGTTCGACGGGAACGGCGGACTGTTGCTCATGACGCCCTCCATGGCGGCCGTTTCCTGATACGAAACACGAACGGCCGCGTCTGTCCTCATCGGGTATGTCGTCATCGAATATGGACAGAGCAGAGGTGACAAAATAGGGACAGATAAGTCGGTCGCATTCCGATAGGTGTGCAGGCCCGCCGTGGGCGAGCTAGCGTCCCCGCCGCATTTTGTGGCATTCAGCGCACGTCGTTCGGTGGGGGCGTCCGGCCGGGCGAAGGGGTCCAGCAATAGCCATGCTGCAAGCAGTGGAACCGGCGGAATTGAAACTGAGCGTGCTGACGCCGAAGGAGCGGGAGTGCCTGCGCCTAGTCGCCCAGCAGCTGTCCTCCAAGGAGATCGCCCGCGAGCTCGGGATCTCCAAGGCCTCCGTCGACACCTACTGCAATCGCGCGCGCGCCAAGCTGGGCGTTCCGAGCCGCCGGGCCGCGGCCCAGCTGGTGGTCAGCCTGGAGGCCGCCGCCGCCGCCGCGCTCGCGGCCGCCAGCCCGGCGCCCGCCGGGCGGGCGTCCGTTGTGGCCGCCGTCCCGGTGCTCCCGCCGCTCTCCAGTCTCGGCCCTGGGGCGCGGATCGGCATCATCCTGGGCGGGGCCATCGCGCTGGCGGTCGCCTTCGGCATGCTGCTCAGCGGGCTGCAGATCCTCAATGGGGTGGTGGAGGCGGCGCACGCCAGGGCCGCCATCGCCGCAGCGGCCCAGCAGCCGACCTGACCCGCGGGGGCGGCTGCGCGACGCCGCCAGCTGTTCCAGCTCCCGAGCGCGAGCAGGGCGCGGTTGAGGTGCGTCCAGACGAGCATCGCTGTCCCATACTCGCCCTTCAGGTAGCGAGCGCGTCCAGGTCGGCAGGCTCGTCGATATCGAGGCCGAGGGTCGCGGAGCGGATCACGCGCAGGGGCAGGCGCAGGCGCATCGCCTCGGCCTGATGACGGGCGAAACTCCCCGGGCCGTAATGGAAGGCGAAGCCGCGGGCGGCGGGCAGGGGCAGGGAAAGGGCGTTGGTGCCTACGCCCAGGCTGTCCGGGGCGATGGCGATCGCGCCGGCGTCCACGCCCGCCAGCGCCTCGAGGTCGGCCGCCGTCAGGCGCGGCAGGTCGGCGGCGACGAGGATCAGCCGCCCGACGCCGGCCTCGGCGGCCGCCCGCATCGCCGCCGCCAGCGCCGCGTTGAGGCCGCCGCCCGGGTCGGCCAGACGGCGGACCGCGGCCGGCAGGCCGTGGCTGGAGGGGCCGATGAGCAGCACCTCGTCCACCCCGGCCGTCGCGCCCGCGACCTCCACGACATGGCGCAGCATGCTGGCCACGAGGTCGCGCCGGGCCGCCTCGGAGAGCGCGCCGCGCAGCCGCGTCTTGCACTCCTCCGGCGCCTTGATCGGCGTGACGACCCAGGTGGTGGTCATCGGATCGGCGGCGCCTTGGTCAGCTTGGTGAACCGCACGCCCGCGCCGTCGGCCTCGTAGGTCTTGTTGAAGAAGATCAGGATCGAGGTCAGGGCCTCGGCCGCCGCCGAATTGGCCAGCGCCCCGCCGGCCAGGCCGCGCATGCCGATGTCCTGCGCCAGTCCGATCACCTGGCCGCGCGCGTCCACGTCGTCGCTGAACACCAGCACGTCGCAGTCGACGTCCTCGCCGGAGGCCAGCTTGTGGGCGGCCACATTATGGAAGGCGGTCACCAGGCGCACGTCCGCCCCCAGGTGCTCGCGCGCCTCCAGCGCCGCCGAACCCGCCGCCGGCAGCTGCACGCGCATCACCTTCGGCGGCATGAGCGGCACGGTGGTGTCGACCACGATGGCGTTGCCGACCGAGCCCCTGATGTCGGCCAGCGTGGCCGCCTGGGCGGAATAGGGCACGGTGACGATGACGAAGTCCTTGCCGGACGCGACCTCGGCGTTGACGCCATGGCCCACCTGGGCGCCGAGCGCCGCCGCCGCCTGGGCCGCCGCCTCCGCCTTGCGCGATCCGATCGAGACCTCGTGCCCCGCCTTCACCAGGCGCTGGGCGAGCGCGTGACCCAGGTCTCCCGTTCCGCCGACGACCGCGATTTTCGCCATTCAGAATACCTCCCGCTGAATTCCGCCGCCGTGCGGCCTGCTCCGCATAGACCGGATTGGCCTGGAGGCAAGGTTGCAAATTGGGGAGGCTTCGTTCAGCGTGCCGCGCACCTGACCCCGCCGCCTCCCCCAAGCCGGCGCCGAACGAGAGCTTTTTCAGTGTGTGATCGCGCGCAGATGAGGCGTCATGGCTGACGCCCCGGCCGCCGGCCAACCGCGCCGCACGGCGCAGACGCTGTCGGTGCTCCCCGTCCGGGGGCTGCCGATGTTCGCCGCCGGCATGAGCGTCGCGCGCGAGGTCGCCCCGGCCGCCGAGCGCCAGGGGACGCCGGTCGCCCCCGGCGACGTCGTCGTCGTGGCGCAGAAGATCGTCTCCAAGTGCGAGGGCCGGACAGTCCGGCTGCGCGAGGTCTCCCCGGAAGCGGCGGCGCGCGAGCTTGCCGGCAAGACCGGCCGGCCGGCCGCGCTGATGCAACTGATGCGCGACGAGAGCGAGGAGATTGTCCGCGCCACGCCCGCGGTGGTGATTGCCCGCCACCGCACCGGCCACGTCGCGGCCAACGCCGGGATCGACGCCTCCAATGTCGAGGGCGGGGCGGAGGACGCGGTCCTGCTCTGGCCGGCCGATCCCGACGCCTCGGCCCGGGCGATCCGCGCCGAGCTGGGGGAGTTGACGGGCGTGGCGCCCGCGGTGGTCATCGCCGACAGCCTGGGACGCGCCTGGCGCATGGGCACGATCGGCACGGCGATCGGCGCCGCCGGCCTCGTCATCGTCGACGACCGCCGGGGCGAGACCGACCTCTTCGGCCGCACCCTGCAGGCCACGCTCGTGGCGGTCGCCGACAGCGTCGCGGCGGCCGCGGTGCTGGTAATGGGCGAGGGGGCCGAGGGCGTGCCCGCGGCGATCGTGCGCGGGGCGGAGCGCTTCGTGCAGGCGGACCACGGGGCTGGCGCCGCGGCCGGCCTGCGCCCGCTGAAGGAGGACCTGTTCCGGTGAGCGGCCATGTCCTCGCGCTCTGCGGCGGCGTCGGCGGCGCCAAGCTGGCGGCGGGCTTGGCGGGCGTGCTGGCGCCCGAGCAGCTGACCGTCGTCGTCAACACCGGCGACGACTTCGAGCACCTGGGCCTGGCGATCTCGCCGGACATCGACACCGTGGTCTACACCCTGTCGGGCCTCGCCGACGAGGCGCGCGGCTGGGGCGTGGCCGAGGAGAGCTGGCAGGCGCTGTCGATGCTGGGCCGGCTGGGCGAGGCCGACTGGTTCCGGCTTGGCGACCGCGACCTCGCCATGCACATCGCCCGCACCCGGCGGCTGCGCGTGGGCGAGACCCTGTCGCAGGTCACCGCCGGCCTGGCGCGGCGGCTGGGGATCGGCCCGGCGATCGTGCCGATGAGCGACGAGGCGGTGCGCACCAAGATAGAGACCGCGGACGGCCTGCTGGACTTTCAGCGCTACTTCGTGGCCGAGCAGTGCAAGCCCGTGGCGCGCGCCATCGGCTTCGCCGGCGCCGCGGCGGCGCGGCCCTCGCCGGGGTTCGAGACCGCCTTGTCCCGCCCCGACCTCGCCGCGGTGATCGTCTGCCCGTCGAATCCCTACCTGTCGATCGATCCGCTGCTGTCGCTCCCGGGCGTGCGCCAGCGTCTCGCCGCGCTGAAGGTTCCGCGCGTGGCGGTCTCGCCGATCGTCGGCGGCCAGGCGATCAAGGGGCCGACCGCGAAACTGATGGCGGAACTGGGCGCGAACGTGGACGTCGGCGGGATCGCCCGTCATTATCAGGGCCTGATCGATCGGCTGGTCATCGACGAGGCCGATCGGACGGAGGCGGCGCGGGTCGAGGCCCTCGGAATTGCAGCCGACATCGCCCCTGCGATCATGCGCTCGCACGAAGACCGAAGGGCCTTGGCGCGGGCGACGCTCGCCGCGGCGGGCCTATCTAGTCGAGAACAGTAATAATGTCGGGGCGGAGCTTGGGATGACCACGGACACTGACCTGAAGCGCCGGCTCCTCAGCGCCCCGACGGAAGCCCTGCTCGCCG
>CBJNAS010000229.1:0-5599 GCA_966434565.1 uncultured Phenylobacterium sp. | reverse complement strand
GCTCGACCGCGGGCCCGGACAGGACTGGTTCAACTCGAAGGAGATCTGGACCGAGGCCCTCTTGGCGCTGGCCGCCGCGTGGATCTTCCTCGTCCACACGGCCACGACGGCGCACCCCTTCATCGAGCTGAGCCTGCTGCGTGACCGCAACCTGGTGGCGGCGTCGCTGTTCGGCTTCGTACTGCACGGGGTGATGTTCGGGTCGCTGGCCATCCTGCCGCTCCTGATGCAGTCGCTGATGGGATATCCGGTGCTCACCTCCGGTCTCGTCAGCACCCCGCGCGGCCTGGGCATGATCGTGACCATTTGTCTGGCCCCGCGGCTGACCGCCCGGATCGGCCTGCGTATGGCGATGGTTTTGGGAATGGTGTTCAACGCCCTCGGGCTCTGGGAGATGTCGCTGTTCGATCTGTCGATGACCTCCGGGCCGTTGATGCTGGCGAACTTGCTGGGCGGCGTGGCGCAGGGGCTGATCTTTGTGCCCATGACGACCCTGGCGTTCGCGACCATCCGCCCGACCATGCGCAGCGAGGCCGCCGCGTTCTACAACCTTGTCCGCACCTTGGGCAGCAGCATCGGCATCTCCATCATGGAGGCCCTGGCGACGACCAACACCCAGGTGATGCACGCCTCTCTCGCCGCGCCGGTGCGGCCGGATGATCCGGTGTTTCGCTGGAGCATCGGGCGGATGTTCTCCCCCGAGACGGCCCAAGGCGCGCTGGCGCTCGACGCCGAGCTCAATCGCCAGGCGACGATGATCGCCTATCTGGACGACTTCCGACTGATGTTCGCGCTGACCCTGGTCGGGGCGCCGCTGATCTTCCTGCTGCGTAACAAGCGGGTCGAGATAGATCCGGCGCACGCAGTGATGGAGTAGCGGCCGCCGGCGTCAGGGTTCGCGGCGGCGGGTGCAGGCCGCGCCGTTGCCTTTTCCGCGGCCTCCGCTAGTGGTCGCGCGCTGGCCGGCTGGGCGCGGCCTGCGCGATCCGGCCCGTCCGCCGGCCGCTCTGACCGGCTGGAGAAGTTCCGATGGCCGAGGCCACCACCCCAGAAGCCGAACGCGCGCTCGCCTATCTGGCGCAGGCCGAGACGGACGCCCTGGTCATTCCCGGCGTCGGCCCGGAGGTGCAGCCGCGGCCGGTCGCCAGCGCCGCCGTCATCGGCAGCGGCACGATGGGCGGCGGCATCGCCATGACCTTCGCCAACGCCGGCATACCTGTGCAGGTGCTCGACATCGATCGGGCCGCCCTGGACCGGGGCATGGAGACGGTGGCGCGCAACTACGGCGTCTCGGTCTCGCGCGGCCGCCTCACCCAGGAGGAGATGGACGCGCGCCTGGCCCGGATCACCGCGGTGACCAGCTATGACGCGATCGGGCAGGCGGACATCGTCATCGAGGCGGTGTTCGAGGATCTCGCCCTGAAGCAGCAGATCTTCGAGACCCTCGATGCGGTGATGCGGCCTGGGGCGGTGCTGGGCAGCAACACATCGAGCCTGGACATCGACGCGATCGCGGCGGCCACCAAGCGGCCGCAGGACGTCATCGGCACGCACTTCTTCAGCCCGGCCAACGTCATGCGGCTGCAGGAGAACGTCCGCGGCCGGCTGAGCGCGCCGGAGACGATCGCCACCGTGATGACCCTCGCCCGGCGGATCGGCAAGGTTCCGGTGCTGGCCGGCAACTGCGACGGCTTCATCGGCAACCGCATCCTGGCGGTCTACGGGCGCGAGGCCGACTTCCTCATCGAAGAGGGGGCTACGCCCTGGCAGCTGGATGAAGCCCTGAAGGCGTTCGGCTTCCCGATGGGTGTCTTCCTGATGCGGGACATGGCGGGTCTCGACGTCGGCTGGCGTATCCGCCAGCATCGCGCCAAAACGCGTGATCCGAATGAGCGTTACTCGCCTATCGGCGACCGGCTGTACGAGGCCGGCCGCCTCGGCCAGAAGACCGGATCGGGCTACTACCGCTACGAGGGCCGGACCGCATCGCCGGATCCGGACACCCTGGCGCTGATCGAGGCGGTTTCCGCGGAGCTTGGCATCGAACGTCGGCCGATCAGCGACGACGAGATCGTCACCCGCATCCTGACCTCCATGGTCAACGAGGGGACGCGGATCGTCGAGACCGGCATAGCCCTCCGCGCGAGCGACATCGACGTCACCTACGCCTACGGCTATGGCTTCCCAAAGGACAAGGGCGGCCCGATGTACTGGGCCGAGCAGCGCGGCCTGGGCAGGGTCCTGGCCGACGTCGAGCGTTATTACGCCGCCCACGGCGCGCTCTGGACGCCCTCTGCGCTGCTGAGGCGCCTCGCCGAGAGCGGCCGGGGCTGGAGGGACGCCTGAGCGGGCGGCGTGGCCGGGCTCACCGCCCGAAAAACCGCGCCGGCCGCTTCTCGAGGAAGGCGGCGACGGCCTCGCGGTGGTCCTCGGTCATGCGCAGCATGGGCTGGTGGTCAATCTCCGAGGCGAGCGCCTGGTCGAGGGTGTCGACGCCGCGGGCCATGACCGCCTTCAGGATCGCCGAGGTCAGCGGCGGCAGCGCCGCGTAGGCCTGGGCGAGCTCGAGGGCTTCGGCGAGCAGGTCCGGGCCGGCGATGCGGTTGGCCAGGCCGATGCGCAGCGCCTCGGCCGCGTCGAGGCTCGCGCCCAGGCCGAACAGTTCGCGCGCCTTGGCCATGCCGACTCGCCGCGGGATCGCATAGAGGCCGCCGATGTCCGGCAGCAGGCCCACCTTGATGAAGGCGCAGGTGAAGCGGGCGCTCTCGGCGGCGAGCACGAAGTCCGCGGCGGCGGCGAGCGAGACGCCGGCGCCGGCGACGGACCCCTCGACGGCGGCCACGATGGGCTTGGCGCCGGTGACCATGGTGCGCGCCAGCTCGGTCCCGACCAGCATCCTGTTGCGCGAGACGGCCAGGGGCCGCGGCTCCATCTCGGTGATGTCGCCGCCGGCGCAGAAGTGGCCGCCGGCGCCGGTGAGGACGATGGCGCGGCAACCGTCGTCTGCGTTCAGCGCGCGAACGGCGTCGAGCAGCTGGATGCGCATCGCCTCGCTGAGCGCGTTGCGCCGCGCCGGATTGCACAGGGTGAGCACCGCGACGGCGTCCCTGCGCTCGAGGTCCACCAGCTTCGCTTCAGCCATCCCGCCTCGCTCCTTGCATCTGTCCGGCGCCCGGCGAGATCACCCGCGCCGGTCGGCCACTGTCAATGGCGGGGCCGACCCGGTCGGGACGCGGCGCGCGGCTTTTGCGCTACGGCCGGCCGGCCGCTAAGCAGGGCTCATGGACTCGCAGCTTCTTCCGCAGGATGGGAACGTCCCCCCAGGCTTCGTCAGGATGGAGCCCTACGGCGGTTTCCATGAACTCGTCGGCCCGCTCTACGAGTCGCTGCGCGACGGCCGCACGGTGGTCGGCGTTCGGATCGGGGAGAAGCACCTCAACAGGGGCAAGATTCTGCACGGCGGCATGGTGTTCATGCTGCTCGACACCGCCATGACGCACGCCTGCGTCCGGGTTTGCCCGCTGGACGCCTTCGTCGTGACCACGACCTTCTCCAGCGAGCTGTTCGCCGCCGCGCAGCTCGGCGACTGGATCGAGGCGGAGGTCGAGGTCAACCGCGCCGGGCGGCGGGTGATCTTCCTGAACTGCCTCATCCGCCGCGGCGGGGCGGGCGGGGAGCCCCTCGTCCGCGGCAGCGCGAGCTTTCAAGTAGTCGCGCGGGCGACGTGATCAGCGTGACAGGCCCGCAGATCGAGCTGGGTCGCCGGCCGTCAGCGACCACGCGGTGATCGGCCGCAATCTGGCGGCGGGCTCCCGCCGCGCCGCCAGATTGCGAGTCGGCGCACGCGAGCCTAACCTTCAGAAGGTCCCGGCGGATGGCCGGACTTGGCCAGCGAGGAAACGAACATTGGGGACACGGGAGGAGCGCACCATAAAATCGGCGCGCCGGGTTCTCGAGATCCTGGAGTATTTCGATCGCGATCGACCTTCGGCGACCGTCATGGACATGTCGCGCGCCCTGTCCTACCCGCAGTCGAGCACCTCGGAACTGCTGCGGTCGCTGACCCGCCTGGGCTATCTGCACTACAACCGGTATCGGCGCACGTTCAGTCCCACTGCGCGCGTCGCGTTGCTGGGCGCCTGGGTGGACCCGACCCTGTTCCGCGGCGGCCCGGTGCTCGAGGCCCTCGACCATGTGGCCGCCCTGGTGGGGGAGACCGTCCTGCTTTCCACCGCCACGAACTACGTCCTGCAGCACCTGCACGTGGTGGAGGGAGCCTCGAAGGACGCGGTGAGCGAGCATGCGGGGCATGAGGAATCCCTACTGCACAGCCCGCAGGGCCGCCTGATCCTTTCGAGCTACCGCGACGCCCACATCCGCTCCGCCCTGCACCGGCTGAACGCCGAGGAGCCGGACCCCGCGCGGCGCGTGCGCGTCGGCGAGACCTTCGAAGACCTGCGGGAGCTCCGGGCCAAGGGCTTCGTAATCCAGCCCGAAGCCCGCGAGGACGGCAGCGGTGTGATCGCGCTCCTGCTGCCGGCGCGCCGCGGTTGCGAACGGCTGACGCTGAGCGTGGTCGCCTCCCGCGAGACGGTTGCGACCCGGAGCGAAGAGATCCTCGGCATCATGCTGCAGGAGCGCGAGCACATTCTGTGGCAGGACCCTCCGCTGGACGGCGTGCCCGAGTCCGAAGCCGCGGAGGCTGGGACGCTGAGCGAGCCGGCGGACGAGGGCGGCGACGGTCAGGGACCGGGAAGCCGGGTCGCCTGAGCGCGCGGCCATGCGCCTTCGTTCCCCGACCCTCTCCGTCTCTTCCATACCGTCACGGGCCCGCCTGAGCGGCGCGCCGGCGCGCCGGCGCGCCTGCAGGCGCCTTGTGGTCCGCCGCCGCAGGCTTAAGCTGCGTCCGACGCGGAAGCGTGCAGCACAATGGGGGGAAGCCATGCCTCGACGTGTGCTCGTCGTCGGCGGCGCGGGATTGATCGGCGGCGCCGCAGCACTGCATCTGGCCGAGCACGGCCAAGAGGTGACGCTGATGGGCCGCCGCCCGCCGGCCGCCCCGAGCTTGGCCGCGCTGCCATTTTTGATGGCGAGCTATCTCGCCCCCGAGGAGGTGGCCGCCGCGGCGCTGGAGCGGTTCGACGACCTGGTCTTCGCCGCCGGCAACGACCTGCGGCAGCTTTCGCCCGGAGCCGACGAGCGGGCCTATTTCCACCAGGCCAACAGCCTGGGCGTGCCGGCCTTCTTCGAAAGGGCGCGGGCGGCGGGGGTGGGCCGCGCGGTCTACGTCGGCAGCTACTATCCCGACGTGGTGGCGCCGGAGCGCATCGCCGCCAGCGGCTATCTCGCCTCGCGCCGGGCGGCGGACGAGGGCGTGCGCGCCTTGGCCGGCCCGCAGTTCCGCGTCTGCAGCCTGAACGCGCCCTTTGTCATCGGCCACATCGACGGCGTGCGCGCCGGCCACCTGGAGATGCTGGTGGCCTACTTGATGCGCCGCCTGGCGCCGGAGGGGCCCCGCTACGCCATTCCCGGCGGCGCCGTCTTCATGTCGGCCCTGTCCTTCGCCGAGGCGATCGCCGGCGCGCTCGAGCGGGGCGAG
>CBJNAS010000228.1:0-5650 GCA_966434565.1 uncultured Phenylobacterium sp. | reverse complement strand
CCAGATTGTGGCTCTGGAGGTCCCCCGTTCGATCCGGGGAGGCGGTACCATCGCGAAGCCGGCTGCGAGCGTCGCTAGTGCAAGGCCGCCGAACGCTGGACCTGCCCGACCCAGCGGGCCTGGCTCCAGATCTCCACGACGGGCGCCTGGCGCAGACGCTGCATGGCCAGATTGATCGCGCTCTCGTCGGTGTCCGCCCAGACGTACTCCTCACAGAGTAGCAGGCCGCTCTGGTCGGACAGTGTGAGCCGGTAGTGTGTTCCAGTATCCACGGACCGCTCTGCAGAATTGGCTGCCGCCACCATTGCGACGAGATCGTCCCACGCCGTCATGCCCCAATCTCCCTGGCCCCAATCTCCCTTGGCGCAGAGATCTGCGCTTCGCCCGTGGGCCCAGGATCGAAAGGTCACGACGATGGGCCGCTCGAAGACTTCCTCACGGGGCGGCGGCTCGAACCATCTCATTTGACAGGACTACCCTCGGTATGTGCGAGGGCGTCAGCGCAGGCTCTCGTCGAGGGCCTGTCCTGATGCCGCGGGCGCCGGGACCGCGGCGGCGTTGGTCTGCGTCGCCAGAGCCGCCGGCCGGTCGCGCGGGATGGACCGGGCCGCCAGGAACAGGCCGACAGCTGTCGCCACCAGCAACAACGCGCCGACGAGAAGCGCGGGGACGGCGCGCGTCCCGCGCCGGGGCTCGCGGCCTACGTGATCCAGGAACAGCGGGGGCTCCGTGGCGTCGGTCGGGTGCTCGGCGTCCAGCGTCGCCGGACCGGCCGGCCTTTGCCGGTCCGCCGGGTGGGAGGCCACGAAATCCAGGAACAACGGATCCTGCGCCCCGTGCCTGGGGCGGAAGTCGAGCTTGGTCTTCGGCATGCGCGGAAGCTCCTGGTCGCGGCGCGGGCCGAGAATCGCGAGCCTTGCGGCGTCATTGAGGCCTGATGGCGCGCGCAGGCGCCAGCAGATCCCGATCCAGCTGCGACACGCCGGACGCGCCGAGCAGGCCCATGGCGTCGAGCGCCTCGTGGCGCAGGATCTCGAGCGCGCGCTCCACGCCCGCCTGGCCGGCTGCGCAGAGGCCGTAGAGCGGCGCTCGCCCGGCCATGGCGGCGTCGGCGCCCAGGGCGATCGCCTTCAGGAGGTCGGTCCCGCGCCGCAAGCCCCCGGAAACATAGATCTCCAGCCGGTCTTTGGCGATCTCCCGCGCGGCGGGCAGGACGTCGAGGCCGGCCACCGTCCAGTCGAGCTGGCGCCCGCCATGGCTGCTCAGGGTGACGCCGTCGACGCCCACCTCGAGCGCCCGGCGCACGTCGTCGGGGTGCAGCAGGCCCTTCAGGATGAACGGCCTTCGCCAGGCGGCGCGGATGCGCGCGACGGTGTCCCAGGACAGCGACTGCGGCTGGTGGTCGCGGATCCAGAAGGCGCTCTCGAAAAAGCCACGCTGATCCTTGGGGACGAAGTCGATCACATTGCGAAAGCTCGGCAGGCCCCCGCGCCGCAGCGCCGCCGCGCACCAGGCCGGGTGCAGCAAGGTCTCCGCGAGGGTGGCGGCGGAGGGGCTGGTCTTCGACGCCTGGGTGCGCGCCGACCACTCGCGATTGCCGAAGATCTGGGTGTTCGTCGTCAGCACCAGCGCCTCGCAACCCGCCGCATCGGCGCGCCGCAGCAGCTCCTGCCAGACCTCGTCCCCGCCGAACACATAGAGCTGCCACCAGTGGCGCAGCTTGGGGATCTTGCCGACCTCGCTCATCGGATCGTTGGACATGGTGCTCTGCACGAAGGGCACGCCGGCTTGGGCCGCGGCGGCGGCCAGGGCGAGGTCGCCGCCGGGTCGGAACAGGCCGTTGAGGCCGGTGGGCGCGATGATCAAGGGCGCGGAGGCGGGGCGCCCGAGAAGGCGGGCGGCCAGGCTGCGCTCGGACACGTCGACCAGCTGGCGAGGCACGAACCGCCAGTCGGCGAAGCTGGTCCGCTCGCGCAGCAGGGTGGCTTCATCCTCGGCCCCGCCTTCGAGATATTCGAGCACGAAGCGCGGCATCCTGCGGTGCGCCATGGCGCGCAGGTCCTCGATCGCGATCGCGCGCGTCAGGTCGCGGCCAGCATAGAAGCGCCGCCGCGGCGTCCCGTCGAGCTGGGCCAGGGAGGTATGGCGGTTGGGGTCAGGCATCGGGCCGCCCCTCATCCCGCCGCGATTTCCGCTCGCCCCCGCGAAAGCGGGGATCCAGACCTCTTTGGCGAAAACCCAAAAAACCTGGGCGCCCGCTTTCGCGGGGGTGAGCGGTTGGAGGGAGTCGATTCATCGAGCGTCGCCTTCAGGCGCAGCGGCCGGCCAACAGCTCGGCGACGTGCCAGGTCGGCGCGCCGGTGGCCTGCTCGATCTGCTCGCGGCAGCTGAAGCCGTCGGCGACGATCAGCCGCTCGGCCGCCGCGCGACGGACGGCGGGGAGCAGGGCCTGTTCGCCGATGGCCATGGCGACGGCGTACTTGCCCGCCTCGAAGCCGAAGGCGCCGGCCATGCCGCAACAGCCGGCCTTCGCGAGGTCGAACTCCAGCCCCCCGTCGTGCAGGACCGCGGTCTCCGCCTGGGCGTCAAGCACGGCGTGGTGGTGGCAGTGGAGGTGGACGAGGGCCGGCCGCGGCGCGTCGATGCGCGGCCGCAGGCCGTGCTTGCGCAGGAACTCGGTCAGGAACAGCGTCTCCCGGCTGAGCTGCGCCGCCAGCGGGTCTCCGGGGAACAGGGCGGGCAGCTCGTCGCGGAAGGCGCTGACGCAGGCGGGCTCCAGGCCGACCACCTCGACGCCCTGCTCGATCGGTTCCCGCAGGGTCTCCAGCGTGCGCCGCCACAGCGCGCGCGCCTGGTCGAGCCAGCCCCAGTCGTAGAGCGGCCGACCGCAACAGAGGGAGGCGCCCGGCGTCTCGACCTGGAAGCCGAGGCCTTCGAGCGCGGCCACCGCGGAGATGGCCGTGGCCGGACGGAAGAAGTCGTTGAAGGTGTCGGGCCACAGCATCACCCGTGGCCCGTGGCCACGCCGCTTCGGCCTCGCCCGCCACCACTTGCGGAAGCTCTGGCTGGCGAAGGCCGGCATGACGCGAGGCTGGGCGACGCCGGCAAGCGCCTTGCTGGCCGTCGCGATCCCGGGCGCGCGTGTGGCGAGGTTGGCCAGCGCCGGGGCGTGGTCGGCGATCTCCGCCCAGCGGCGGATCTGGCCCAGGGCGTAGGCGGCCCTTGGCCGCAGGCGGCGGGCGTAATGGCGGGCCCGAAACTCCGCCTTGTAGGTCGCCATGTCGACATGCACGGGGCAGTCGTGCTTGCAGCCCTTGCAGGCGAGGCAGAGGTCGAGCGCCTCCTCGACGGCGGCGTTCGCCCAGCCGTCGGTGATGGTCTCCCCGCGCACCATCTCGAACAGCAGCCGGGCGCGGCCGCGGGTGGAGTGCTTCTCCTCGTGCGTGGCCATGTAGCTCGGGCACATGACCCCGTCGTGCGGCTGCAGCCGCCGGCAGGCGCCCACGCCGACGCAGCGCTCGGCGACCCGCGCGAAGTCGTCGTGGTCATCCGGATAGGCGAACGCGCTCCGGATCGGCGGCGGGCGCGACCCCGGCGCGATGCGCAGGTTCGAGGTGATCGGATAGGGATCGAGCACCTTGCCCGGGTTCATCCGCCCGCGCGGGTCCCAGATGGCCTTGAAGGCGCGCTGCGCGGCCATCAACTCCGGCCCGTACATCTTCTCCAGCAGAGCCCCGCGCGCCTGGCCGTCCCCGTGCTCGCCGGAGAGCGACCCGCCGTAGCGGACCACCAGGCCAGCCGCCTCCTCCAGGAAGGCGCGCCACGTCCGCAACCCGGCTTCGGTCCGCGGGTCCCAGTCGATCCGGCAATGCACCACCCCGTCGCCGAAGTGGCCGTAGACGGAGGCCTCGTAGCCGTATTTGCGAAACAGCTGCTCCAGGTCGCGCAGGTAACGGCCGAGATCCTCGCGCCGTACGGCGCTGTCCTCCCAGCCCTCGAAGGTGTCGCCGACGCCCGGCGCGTGCGCGGTCGCGGCGAGCGAATCTTCGCGCACCTTCCAGACCTTCGCCTGGGCGGCGGCGGTGCGCAGCAGCGAGACGTCGCATCCCTTCTCGCGGTAGCGTCGCAGCAGCGGCTCGGCCTTGGCGGCCGCCTCGGCGGTCGACCCGCCGCCGAACTCGACGATCAGCCAGCCGCCGCCCTTCGGCAGCGTCTTCAGCTCCTCCAGGTCGAGGTGTTCGCGCCGCTCGTAGTCGACGAGCAGCCGGTCGATGCCCTCGATGCCGATCGGGCCGTGCTGCAGCACGTCGCAGACCGAGTCCGCCGCGGCGTAGATGTCCTGGAAACCGATCAGCGCCAGCACGCGGCAGGGCGGGCTCGGCGCCAGCTTCACCTTGGCGCCGACGACCACAACGCAGCCGGCCTCCGTGCCGACCAGGGCGCGGGCGACGTTGAAGCCCTTCTCCCAGGCGAGCTGGTCCAGGTTCTCGTAGCCGGAGACCCGGCGGGGGATCTTCGGATAGACCTCGGCGAAGAGGTGGCCGTAGCGGTCCCACAGCTCCCGCATGCCGCGGTAGATCTCCGCCCGGCGGCCGCCCTCGGCGAGGATGCGCCTGTATTCGTCGCGCGAGGTGGCGCCCACCGTCAGCCGCAGGCCTCCGTAGGCGACCACGTCCAGCGATTCGAGGTTGTCGGCGGTGCGTCCGGTCATGATCGAGTGCACGCCGCAGGAATCGTTGCCGATCATCCCGCCCAGGGTGTTGCGGCTGTGGGTCGCCGGGTCCGGTGGAAAGGTCAGCCGATGCGCTTCGGCCGCGTCGCGCAGCGTATCCAGCACGCATCCGGGCTCCACCGCGGCGAGCCTCGCCTCGGGCTCGATGCGCAGGACGCGCGTCATGTACTTGGAAAAATCGATCACGACGGCGGTGTTGCAGGTCTGGCCGGCAAGGCTGGTGCCGCCGCCGCGCGGCGTCACCGGGGCGTCGTACGCGGCGCAGAGCCGCAGGGTCGCGACCACGTCGTCGGCGGTCTTCGGCAGCACCACCCCGATCGGCGTCTGCCGGTAGTTGGAGGCGTCGGTGGCCCACAGCGCGCGGTCCCCGTCGCCGAATCGGACCTCGCCGTCGACGGCGCGGCTCAGCTCGCGGGTGAGCGCCAGGGCCTGCTCGCGCGGATAAAGGAAGCCTTCCGCCGCTACCGGGCGGGCGGCGGTGCGGTCGATGACCGTCCGTCTCGCCTTGCGTTGCTCGAGCTGGGTCATGGTGAAACCGGTGTGCCGAACGGCTCGCGCGGAATAGTTCGCGCCGAGATATAATCCGGGGCGGATGCGCCTGTTCCGTCGCCTTGTGCGCAGGCCCCGGCTCCTGCCGCCTAAGCGGTCGGCCGGCCGGCCAGGCGCCGAAATTTGCCCCAGACCGGCGGATTGCGGCGGTGGGCCGCAAGATTTGCACTGCGCGCGGGCTTCCGTCCCATCGACACATTCTTATTTGCCGGCTAAATGCGCGCGATTGCGCAGGGCCGGTCCGTCTCGCAGGTGAGGTCGGGCCGCGTATTGGCGTGCGTGAGTGGGAGTCGAGGACGAGCGAATGGGATTTGCCCGGCAAGGTCTGTACGATCCGGCGAACGAGCATGACTCGTGCGGCGTGGGCTT
>CBJNAS010000227.1:0-5651 GCA_966434565.1 uncultured Phenylobacterium sp. | reverse complement strand
AAGCGGCCGGCCAACCGCAAGGCCGAAAACCTCAAGGGCTGGTGGGCGGCGATCAAGGCCGGCTTCGCGCACGATGGCGTGCGACCGCATCTGCGCCAGGCGGCCAGCGGCAGGCTGATCGCCACGCGATACGGCGACGACCCCGTGCGGCTGGCGCGCGAAACCGCCCCGGCGACGCCTGTCATTGACCTGCCCGACTGGAGCGGCGAGGCGCCCCGGGCGGAGGCCTTCGCCCGCTACGCCTCACCCTCCGACCTCGGCGAGGGCGCCCGGGCCGCGGCCCCCTCGCCGCTCGCCGAGACCGGCGGCCTCGGCCGCGTCCGCCGCGGCGACCGGATCCACCGCCTGTTGCAGCTGCTGCCGGACCTGCCGGAGGGCGAGCGCCCCCAGGCGGCGGCGGCCCTGCTGCGCCGCGAGCGCGACCTGACCCACGACCAGCGCGCGGAGATGGCGGCCGCGGCCCTCTCCGTGCTGCAGGATTCACGCTTCGCCGAGGTGTTCGGCCCGGGCTCGCGGGCCGAGGTGGCGATCGCCGGCTCGGCGGCCGCCTTGCCCCAGGGGCTGAAGATCTCTGGCCGGATCGACCGGCTGGTGGTGCTGGCCGACCGGGTGCTGGTCGCCGACTTCAAGACCAACCGGCCGTCGCCCGCGCGCATCGAGGACGCCGATCCCGCCTACCTGCGCCAGATGGCCGTCTATGCGGCGGTGCTGGGGGAGGTCTTTCCCGGCCGGCGCATCGAAGCTGCCTTGATCTGGACCGACGGGCCCAAGCTGATGCCTGTTCCAGAAAAGCTGATGGCCCAAAGCCTTGCCGAGCTTGGCCGGAATGGTTGATCACGTGCTCAGGGCCGCCTACATCGGCGGCTTGAGGAAAGAGACGCCGGGCGCACGGTCCTCGCGCCGCCCGGAACAAGGAGCCTTACATGAGCACCGTGAAGGTCACCGACGAGTCCTTCGAGAAGGACGTCCTGCAGGCCGAGAGCCCCGTGCTGGTCGACTTCTGGGCCGAATGGTGCGGCCCCTGTAAGCAGATCGCCCCGGCGCTGGAGCAGATCTCCGACGAGCTCGACGGCAAGGTGACCATCGCCAAGCTGAACATCGAAGAGAGCCCGACCACGCCCTCCCGCTACGGTGTGCGCGGCATCCCGACCATGATGCTCTTCAAGGGCGGCCAGATGGCGTCGATGAAGGTCGGCGCCATGCCCAAGCAGAAGATCCTGGAATGGCTCACCGAAGCCGGCGTCGCGGCCTGAGCCGCTCGCGCTGAGCTGAACGAGCAACGCCCGCCTGCCTGGCGGGCGTTTTGCTGTCCGTCTTCCCCGCTCAGCGGTGAAAGTTAGAACAACTCATGAACATTGAGCGCCGCGGTCAATCCTCGGCCCGCGCCCGCCGACGCCTGCGCCGCACCAGGAACTCCACCCCGCGGCTCACCACGAGCCAGCCGATCAGCCAGCCGACCAGAACGGTCGCGTTACGGCCGAAGCGCGCCAGCAGCAGCCAGAGCACCACGAGCCCCACCGCCAGCATCGCCAGATAGCGCCAGGGCAGGACCAGCTTCCATCGCCTCATCGCGGCCAGGTCTCCGGAGTCATGGCCAGCACCTCGCCGGCGAAGTGCAGGCCGCCGCAGACCAGCACGTGCGGCGCGGGGCCGTCCGCCGAGAGGGCGGCGCGCAGGGCGGCGGTCGCATCGGGCGCCGTCTCGGCCGTCAGGCCGGCCGCCCGGGCGGCGCTGGCCAGTTCGTCGGGCTGGGCGGCGTTGGGGGACTCGAAGGTGGTGGTGATGATCCTGGGCCGCATCTCCGCGAAGGGCAGGAAGAAGCCCTTGGCGTCCTTGCGCGTGAACATGCCCACGACCAGCACCAGCGGCCGCGGGTCGCGATCGACGATCCGCGAGGCCGACTCCGCCAGCGCCCGGCCGGCGTGGGGATTGTGGCCGCCGTCGAGCCAAAGGTCGGCGCACCGCGCGCGGGCAAGGTCGGCCAGCGGCCCCTTGGTCAGGCGCTGGAAGCGCGCCGGCCAGACGGCGGAGCCGACGCCACGGCCCACCGCCTCCTCGCCGAGCGAGGGATCGAAAGCGAGCGCTGCGGCGACCGCCAGACCGGCGTTGGCGAACTGGTGGCCGCCGAACAGGCTGGGCGGCGGCAGGTCGAGGAGGCGGTCGGGGGTCTGCACGAGCAGGCGGCCGCGCTCCTCCCAGGCGTCGAAGTCGCGGCCCATCAGCATCAGGGGGGCGGCGAGCGCCTCGGCCTCGCGCTCGATCACCCCCAGCGCCTCTTCCGGCTGGCGCGCGACCACGACGGGCCGGCCGCGCTTGATGATCCCGGCCTTCTCCCAGGCGATCTTGTCGAGCCCCGGGCCGAGCAGCTCCAGGTGGTCGTAGTCGACCGGCGTGATGACGCTGACCGCCGGCGCGTCGAAGATGTTGGTGGCGTCGAACCGGCCGCCCAGGCCCACCTCGATCAGACAGAGGTCCGCCGGCGTGCGGGCAAAAGCCTCGAAGGCCAGCACGGTGCTGATCTCGAAGAAGCTGATCGGCTGGCCGGCGTTGGCCGCCTCCAGCACATCGATCAGCTCGGCCAGGCGCTCGTCGGAGATCAGCTCGCCCGCGACCCGGATCCGTTCGGCGAAACGCACCAGGTGCGGCGAGGTGAGCGCGTGCACCTTCAACCCCGCGGCCTCGGCGATGGCGCGCAGATAGGCCAGGGTCGAGCCCTTGCCGTTGGTGCCCGCCACGTGGATCACCGGCGCGAGGCGCCGTTGCGGATGGCCGAGCGCCGCCAGCAGCCGTTCGACCCGGCCCGTCGTCAGGTCGATCAGGCTGGGATGGTTGACACGCAGCCGCTGGATCGCCAGGTCGGAGGCGCGGATCGGGTCATGGTCGTGGCCGGACGCCAAGCTTCACGCTGCGCGGCGCGCGCGCCCCATCATCAGAGTCTCGAGGATAGCGCCGAGCACGCGGGGGATCTCCGAGCGGGTGACGACGCGGTCGATCATGCCGTGCTCGACCAGGAACTCCGACTTCTGGAAGGTCGGCGGCAGGATCTCGCGGATGGTCTGCTCGATGACCCGGCGGCCGGAGAAGCCGATGGTGGCCTTGGGCTCAGCCAGGTGGACGTCGCCCAGCATGGCGTAGGAGGCGAGCACGCCCCCCGTCGTGGGGTCGGTCAGCACCACCACATAGGGCAAGCCCGCGGCCTTGACCGCGTTCAGGGCCAGGGTCGTGCGCGCCATCTGCATCAGGGAGAGCGTCCCCTCCTGCATCCGCGCCCCGCCCGAGGCGGTGAAGATGACCAGCGGCGCCTGACGCGCCACGGCTTCCTCCGCCGCCTTCACGAAAGTCTCGCCCGCCCCCATGCCCAGCGAGCCGCCCATGAAGGCGAAGTCCTGGACGATCACCACCGCCTCCTGGCCGGCGACCTTGCCGAAACCGACGGCCATGGAGTCCTGCTCGCCCGTGGCCTTGCGCGCGGCCGCGAGACGGTCCTTGTAGGGGCGCTCGTCCGGGAAGTTCAGCGGGTCTTCGGCCACGACGGGCGAGGCGATCTTCTCGTAAGCGCCGTCATCGAAGGTGAAGCGCAGGCGTTGGGCCGCGCCGATGCGCATATGGTGTCCGGACGGCGTGACCCAGAGCGCGGCGTCGAGATCCGGCCGATAGATCATCTCGCCGGTCTCGGGGCACTTCACCCAGAGGTTCTCGGGCGTGTCGCCCTTCTTCGGATTTGCGCGGACGCCCGGACGGATGCGCGACAGCCAGCCGCGGCGCTCCTTGGGCGGGGCCGGCGGCTTGGCCGGTTTCGGATCCTGGGTGGAATCAGCCATGCGAGCGCCTTCTAGGCAGAAGCCTGCTGAACGAGGGCCTCGGCGGTCCGCGCGTCGCGGACAGCCTTGGCGAGCGCCTCGGCCTTGGACAGCACGCGGGCGGTCACGGCTTCGGCGCCGGCCTCTCCCCCGGCCTCGATCTCCTCGACCAGGGCCGAGCCCACCACCGCGGCGTCGGCGATGCGGGCGATGGCCGCGGCGCGCTCGGGCGTCTTGATGCCGAAGCCTACCGCCACGGGCAGGCCGGAGATCCGCCGCACGCGCTCGACGGCGGGGGCCACCGCCTCGGCGTCGGCTTCCTTCACCCCTGTCACCCCGGCCACCGAGACGTAGTAGGCGAAGCCGGAGGTGCGCCGGGCGATGGTCTGCGCCCGCGCGTCGTCGCTGGTCGGCGTGAAAAGGTTCAGCAGCGAGATCTGCACCGCGTCGAGCGCATCGGCCAGCGGGCCGGACTCCTCGGGCGGGCAGTCGACGATGATCACCCCGTCGACGCCGGCCGCAGCGATGTCGCGGGCGAAGACGGACTCGCCGCGGTTGGTCACCACGTTGAGGTAGCCCATCAGGATCAGCGGCGTCGTCTGGTCGGCCTCGCGGAAGGCGCGCGCCAGGCCCAGCACGTCGTCGAGCTTCACGCCGCCGGCCAGAGAGCGCTGGGCGGCGCGCTGGATGGTCGGCCCCTCGCCGATCGGGTCGGAGAAGGGAAAGCCCAGCTCGATCACGTCGGCGCCCGCGGCCGGCAGCCCCTTGAGAATCTGCAACGAGGTGGCGAGATCCGGGTCGCCGCCCATGACGTAGGCGACGAAGCCAGCGCGGTCTTGCTTCTTCAGCTCGGCGAAACGCGCATCGATGCGGGCGGTGGGCAAGCGGACAGGTCCCCTCAGATCTCGCGGCCGAGGGCCTTGGCGACGGTGGCCACGTCCTTGTCGCCGCGGCCGGACAGGTTCATCACCACGATCCCGCCCGGGCCCACGTCGCGGGCGACGTCGCCGATGCGGGCGATGGCGTGGGCGCTCTCCAGCGCCGGGATGATGCCCTCGAGCTCGGCGCAGAGCTGGAAGGCCTCGACCGCCTCCTGGTCGGTGGCGGTCAGGAAGCTCGCCCGGCCCACGTCGTGCAGCCAGGAGAGCTCTGGCCCGATCCCGGGATAGTCGAGGCCGGCGGAGATCGAGTGGGCCTCGAGGATCTGGCCCTCGTCGTCCTGCAGCAGGTAGGTCTTGTTGCCGTGCAGCACGCCCGGGCGGCCGCCGTTGATGGCAGCGGCGTGCTGGTGGGTGTCCATGCCGTGGCCGGCCGCCTCGACGCCTATGATCTTCACGCCTTCGTCGTTGAGGAAGGGATAGAAGAGGCCGGTGGCGTTGGAGCCGCCCCCGACGCAAGCGACGATCGCATCGGGAAGGCGGCCCTCGCGCTCCAGGATCTGCCGGCGCGCCTCGCGGCCGATCACCGATTGGAAGTCGCGCACCATGGCCGGATAGGGGTGCGGCCCCGCCGCCGTGCCGATGATGTAGTAGGTGTCGTGGACGTTGGTGACCCAGTCGCGGAGCGCCTCGTTCATGGCGTCCTTCAGGGTGGCGGAGCCCGAGGTCACCGGGCGCACCTCCGCCCCCAGCAGGTTCATGCGGAAGACGTTGGGCTTCTGCCGTTCGACGTCGACGGCGCCCATGTAGATGACGCTCGGGTATCCGAAGCGGGCGCAGACCGTGGCCGTGGCGACCCCGTGCTGTCCGGCGCCGGTCTCGGCGATGATGCGGGTCTTGCCCATTCGCATGGCCAGCAGGATCTGGCCCATGCAGTTGTTGATCTTGTGCGCGCCGGTGTGGTTCAGGTCCT
>CBJNAS010000226.1:0-5656 GCA_966434565.1 uncultured Phenylobacterium sp. | reverse complement strand
AGGATTTGAACCTGCGACCCTCTGCTCCCAAAGCAGATGCGCTACCAGACTGCGCTACGCCCCGATTCCACAACGCCGCGCGGCAGGACTTCCGCCCGTGTAGCCGCATCCGTCCCGCTCGCCAACCGCCACGCGCCAGTTCACGACGACGCGGGCCGTCTTGCCCGGGCCATCAGCTTGAACACGCCGCTCGCCCGGCCGACGTCGCGGTCACCCACGCGCGCCTCGGCCTCGGCGAAGGCGGTCTCCCTGGCCGCATGGGTCATCCGGCCGCGGCCGATCAGCCATTCGCCGGCGCGGGCCATCCGCAGGAAGTCGACGGAGAGGTGAATGGTGACGCCCGGCCGCCCCGCGCCGCGGGTGACCGCCCCGCCCATCACCCCGTCCAGGAAGGCCGAGAGCATGCCGCCGTGCAGCAGGCCGAGGCCGTTGGTGTGCCGCCGCAGGATGAAGAGGGCATGCTCGACCACGCCCGGTTCGCCGCCGCTCGCCCGGTAGAAGAGCGGGCCGTTGTGCAGGGTGAACTCCCCGCGCCCTTCGGTCCGGACGAATCCCTCCGGCGGCGGCGGAACCTGCTCGCCGCTCACTTCGGGAAGATCCGCTCGACCACCTTGTCGCCGGGCATCAGGTCGAGCTGGGCGGCGCGTCCGCCGGCGATCTCCAGCACGCCCCGCACCGGGCCGCCGGCCGGCAGCGGCGTCAGGTCGAACGGCCGCGCATTGCGGGCGATCGACAACACCCGCCCGTCCGGCCGGATGAAGACGATGTCCAGCGGGATCAGGGTGTTCTTCATCCAGAAGGCGACGTTGTCGGTGGGCTTCCTGAAGTCGAACAGCATGCCGCGGTCCGGCGCCAGGACGGCGCGGCACATCAGTCCCGTCTCGCGACGCTGGTCGGTGTCGGCGATCTCCACGCGGAAGTCGTACCTGCCCCTGTCCGTGACCAGGCTAAGCGGCCGCAGGGGCTTCAGCACCGGCTGGCCCATGGCGCAATTGCCCGGCGCCGCGGCGGGCTGAGCATCCGCGGCGGTTGCGGCGAAAAAGGCCAGGGCGGCGGCGACCACGGCCGGGGCGATCAGCGCGCGCCGGCCGAACGGAAGCTGGGGCAACGAGCAGTCTCCAGTCAGGGGCCTCAGCCCAGGCCGGAGGACTCGATCTCGGCGACGACGAGGCCCTTGGGCCCCTCCGCGAACCGCACCATCACGTCCTCGCCCGGCTGCAGGTCCTCCATACCAGATCGCCGGAGCGTTTCGATATGGATGAAGATGTCTCCGGGTTGGCTGTCGCGCACGACGAAGCCGTAGCCCTTGGTGCGATTGAACCACTTCACCTTGGCGCGCTCCAACGGGCCGGTGGGCTGGATCGGACGGCGCGGGCGGCTGACCACGCCAAAGCCGTCGCGGCCATGGCGCAGGCCCTCGCCGTCGCGCAGGCGCCGCTCCGACGGCGGGGCGGCCGAGCTCTCGTCGAGCTCGACGACCTCGGCCACCTGCCACCCCTTGGCCCGGCGGACGACCTCACAGGTGATGGTGGAGCCCTCCGGCGCGCTCTCGCGTCCCGAGTTGCGAAGGCAGGTGACGTGCAGCAACACGTCTTTCAGGTCTGTCTGACTGGGATCGTCCGGAACGATGAAGCCATACCCCTTCGCCACGTCGAACCATTTGACGCGGCCGGTGATCCGCTGGCCGAGCGCCTGCGAATCCACCTGCTCGAATTCGTAACCAGCCATGTGCCCCTCGGCCCGTTTCCCCCGAACACCATCGGACTTAGGCCAACTATAACAGTGTTCGTGGAAACAGGCTGACGTCAATTGTCATTTGACGAGCTGCAGCATGCCGGCGCTGATTGTCCAGGCAAATGCAGGAAGCGCTTGTGGCAGTCCCTAGGGGAGTCGAACCCCTCTCTTCAGGTTGAAAACCTGACGTCCTAACCGATAGACGAAGGGACCGCGGCGAGGAGGGCGCTCTATAACGAGCTTGCGGCGGGGGTGCAAGGCCCTGTTTCGGCCCCCTGTTTAAGCCCCTCCCGCACCTCAGACGCGCCGCGGATCGGCCGCGTCCTCGATCTCCAACTGCACCCCTTCGCGGCCCTGCCAATCGTCGGGCTTGAGGCGGCCTGCGACGTGAATCGCGCCGCCCTCCTGCAGCAGCCGCCGGCCGAGCTCAGAGTCCTCCACGCGCCAGGCGACGGCCTTGAGCTTGGCGCCGGCGCGATCCACCAAGGTGCAGCGCACATGCCCGCCGCGCATCGCCATGGGGCGCTCGATACGCACGTCGGCGGCGGCGAACATGGGCTCGGGATTGCCGGGCCCGAAGGGAGCCAGCCGCTGGAAGTCCTGCCAGAGGCCGCGGTCACAGGCGGCGGTGGTGACCACGGCGTCGATCTCCAGCCCGTCCTCCGCCGCGGCCGTCTCCGCGGCCAGGCGCTCGCAGAGGAATTCCCGCAGCTCCGGAATGGCGTCCGGACGCACCGACAGGCCCGCGGCCATGGCGTGACCGCCGCCGGCCAGCAGCAGCCCCGCCTCATAGGCCGCCTGCACCGCGCGGCCGAGGTTGACGCCGGGCTGGGAGCGTCCGGAGCCCTTGCCGACATTGGCGGCGCGGTCGACGCCGATGACCAGCGCCGGCTTGCGGTAGCGCTCGCGCAGGCGCCCGGCGACGATGCCGATGACCCCCGGGTGCCAGTCGTCAGCCGCCACCAGCAGCACGGGCGCATCGGCCTGGTTGCTCTGCCGCTCGATCATGCGGACGGCGGCCTCGGTCACTTCGCGCTCGACCTCCTTGCGCGAGGCGTTGAGCGCGTCGAGCTCCTCGGCCAGGGCGCTGGCCTCCGCCGGATCGTCGGTGGAGAGCAGGCGCGCGCCCAGGTCCGAGCGGCCGATCCGGCCGCCCGCATTGATTCGCGGCCCCAGCACGAAGCCCACGTGAAACACAGAGGCCGGCGAGGGCTGGCTCTTCGCCACCTCCAGCAGCGCCTTCAATCCGGGGTTGCGCCAAGCCGACATCACCTTCAGGCCCTGGGCCGCCAGGGCGCGGTTGAATCCCATCAGCTGGGTGACGTCGCAGATCGCTCCCATGGCCGCGAGGTCCAGCCACTGGCGCAGGTCCGGCTCGCCGCCGCCCGCGAACAGGCCGCGGCGCCGCGCCTCGCGGTTCAGCGCCGCAAGCAGGACGAAGGTCACCCCCGCCGCCGCCAGCCGGCCCTGGCCGGAGAGGCAGTCGGGGCGGTTCGGGTTCACCAGGGCCGCGACCTTGGGGATCTCGTCGCCACGCATCAGGTGATGGTCGATCACGACCACCTCCAGGCCGATCTCGGCGGCGCAGGCGAGCGCGTCGTGTGCGGCGGCCCCGCAGTCGACCGTGACCACCAGCTCGGCGCCCTCGTCCTTCAGGCGGCGGAAGGCGGCCGGCGAGGGGCCGTAGCCCTCGGTCAGCCGATCGGGGACGTAGATGGAAGGCTCGTGGCCCAGGGCGCGGAACCAGCGGACCAGCTGGGCGGCGGAGGCGGCGCCATCCACGTCGTAGTCGGCGAACACCACCACCGCGCGGCGCCGCTCCAAGGCGTCGACCAGGATGGCGGCGGCGCGATCCATGTCGATGAAGCACGAGGGGTCCGGGAACAGCGCCTTCAGCGTCGGATTGAGGTAGTCCGGCCCGTCCTCGTGCGTGACGCCGCGGGCGGCCAGGGCGCGCGCCAGCGGCTCGGAAAGACCGAGGCTCAGCTGGTGGCGACGCACCAGCTCGGGATCAGCCGCCCGCTCCCGCCATGCCCGCCCGGACAAGGACCGCTCGACACCCAGGTAGGCGGACGCCGGATGCTCGGCGACGCTCATCGGGAGCCCGTGGAGGAGTGAACGCCCCCTCCGTCTCCCGCCTTGCGGCGGGAGCTGTCGCCGACTGAGGGGGCGTTCATCACGCCGGTCGGCGCGCGCGCACCTCGCGCACGGCGCCGGTCGCGGAATTCATCACCAGGGAGTGGGTGTGGACCATGCCGTTCTTCAGCCTCACCCCGTCGAGCAGGGCCCCCTTGGTGACCCCGGTGGCGGCGAAGATGGCCTCCGCGCGGACCAGGTCATGCAGGCCGTAGACCTGGTCGAAGTCGGTGATGCCCACCCGCTCGGCGCGGCCCCGCTCGTCGGCGTTGCGGAACACCAGCCGGCCCTGGAACTGGCCGCCGACGCACTTCAGCGCGGCGCAGGCCAACACCCCTTCCGGCGCCCCGCCCTGGCCCATGTAGAGGTCGATCCCCGTCTCCGGGCCGGCGGTGTTGATCACGCCGGCCAGGTCGCCGTCGGCGATCAGCGCCACCCGCGCGCCAGCGGCGCGCACGCTGGCGATGATCTCCGCGTGACGCGGGCGGTCCAGCACGCAGACGGTGATCTCAGACGCCGCGACGCCCTTCGCGCGGGCCAGCGCCTGGACGTTCTCCGCCGGCGGACGGTCGAGGTCGAGAATCCCCTCCGGATAGCCCGGCCCGCAGGCGATCTTGTCCATGTAGGTGTCGGGCGCCTTCAGGAGCGCGCCCCTGGGCGCCCAGGCCATCACCGCCAGGGCGCCGCCCATGGCCTTGGCCGTCAGCGTGGCGCCTTCCAGCGGGTCGAGGGCGATGTCGATCTTTGGCGCGGCCCGGCTGGCGCGGCCGACCTTCTCGCCGATGTAGAGCATCGGCGCACGGTCGCGCTCGCCCTCGCCGATCACGATCTCACCGTCGATGTCGAGCTCGTTCAAGGCGTTGCGCATGGCGTCGGCGGCGGCCTGGTCGGCGGCCATCTCGTCGCCGCAGCCGACCAGCGTCGAGGCCGCGGCGGCGGTCACCTCCGTCACATGGGCTGCGGCGAGCAGCAGGCTGCGGTCGAGAACGTTCTCGCTCATCTCCACCCCGTCCCCTGGCCCATGCTTCCGCGCGACAGAACGCGGAAGCATGGCCGGATTCTCAGATCCGCGCGATTCGCAACAGACGCGGACGCTCGAGCACTGCGGGCAGGCCGGCGATACGCTCGATCGCCGCCTTCAGCACGGATTCCGCCACCGCATGGGTCGTCAGCACGATCGGCACCCCGCTCGCGTTCTCCACCGGCTTCTGCAGGAAGCTTTCGATCGAGACGCCGGCCTCGGCCAGGGTCTCCGAGACCGCGGCGATCACGCCCGGCTCGTCCTTGACCAGGAAGCGCAGATAGGCGCGGCCGAGCGACTTGGACGGGTCCACCGGCGTGAAGGGCTCCAGCACGCCCGCCGGCGCCTGGAACACCGGCCGCACCGCGCTGGTCATCACGTCGGCGATGTCGGCGGCCACCGCCGCGGCGGTCGGGCCCGCGCCCGCGCCCGGCCCCTGGACGAAGATCCGCCCGATCCGCTCGCCTTCGATGAACAGGGCGTTCAGCGCCCCGCCCGCCTGGGCCAGCGGGTGGGCCAGCGGCGCGAGCGAGGGATGCACCCGCACCAGCACCCCGTCCGGCGAGCGGTCGGCGGAGGCCACCAGCTTGATCCGGTAGCCGAGGTCCTTGGCCATCTGGATGTCGAGCAGCTCGACCTGCTCGATGCCCTCGATCTCGGCGGCGGCGTAGTTGGGGGCGCAGCCAAAGGCCAGCGCAGCCAGGATGGAGATCTTGTGGGCCGCGTAGAAGCCGCCCACGTCAATGGTCGGATCGGCCTCGGAGT
>CBJNAS010000225.1:0-5659 GCA_966434565.1 uncultured Phenylobacterium sp. | reverse complement strand
CGATGCCGCCGGTCTTGCGGCTGCGCGAGGGTTCGCGGCGGTAGAAGGGCTCGAAGACGCGCTCGACCTCGGTCGCCGGTATCCCCGGCCCGTTGTCGGCGATCTCCACCACCGCATAGCCCCCTTCACGGAACACCCGCGCCCGCGCCCGGCCGCCGAACTTGACCGCGTTCTCGAGCAAATTCGCGAACATGCGCCGCAGCGCCATGGGATCGCCGTCGATCACCACCTTCTCGCCAGCGGCCTCGACGTCGGTGTCGGCGCCGGTCTCGGCCATCTCGTCGCAGAGGGCTTCCAGCAAGGAGGAGAGCTCGAGCCGAGTGCGCCCGGCTGGCCGGCTCGTGTCGCGCACGAAGGCGAGGGTGGCGGAGATCATCTCCTCCATCTGCCCGATATCGGCCTCCATCTTCAGCCGCTGGTCCTCGGGCGCGGCCTCGATGCGGAAGCGCAGGCGCGTCAGCGGCGTGCGCAGATCGTGCGCCACGGCGGCGACCATGGCGGTGCGGTCCTCCACGTAGCGGCGGAGCCTGGCCTGCATGTCGTTGAAGGCCGCGACCGCGACGGTGATCTCCGGCGAGCCCTTCACCGAGAGCGGCGGAGCCTGGGGATCGCGTCCGAGCCGCTCGGCGGCCTCGGCCAGCAGGCGGGTGGGAGCCGACAGCACCCGGGCGAAGACATAGGCGGCAGGCGCCGCGGCCAGCGCTGAGAAGAAGTACCAGGTCACCACCGACTGCTCCCAGGGACTGAGCCCGAACAGCGCCCGCGGCGCGGCCACGCGCCAGCTGCCGTCGGCGCCGCGCAATCCCACCTGGAAGGGGCTGATGATGAACTCGTCCTCGCTCACGCCTTCCTTGGCGCTGCGGGTGCGCAGCGCGCGGAACACGCGGCGGTCGGTGACCGGGCCCCAGTTGCCGGCGATCATCACCCGGTCGAGGGAGACGCCGAGGTCCCGCGCCAGGCGCGCGCGGATCGCGGGCGTCCAGCGGCTGTCGAGCGGCGGCCCCGGCGGCGCCCGCGAGATCTTGACCGCCAGCGGCCGGCGCTCGCTCGCCGGCGGGGTCTGGCCGCGCAAGGCCTGCTCGACTTCGCTCACCGGGTAGATCTCCGGGATCGGCGGCGGCAGCTTGAAGATGATCAGGATGCTGATCGCCTGGGCGATCAGCAGGATGCCGGCGGCGAAGGCCAGCAGCCGGACGAACAGCGACGCCGTCGGCCGCCGTCCCAGTCCGATCACGGTCTAGCACCTCTGCATGACGATGCAGACGCGTTGACCGCCAGCGCACGGGTGTTGGCGCGGCGGTTGCTCCGGCGCTCTCCCTTTCCCCTCGATGGGGAAAGGGGCGGGGATTGGAGTGTAGGCACGACGCCGGGGCGAACGGCGTCGTTCGACGTCGAGCCCACTTCGACCTCTCGGCCGTCCTGGCGGCCGCACCCCATGCGAACCCTTCCCCATCGAGGGATAGGGCTTCTGAAATCTCCGCCGCCCGGCATTTTCTCGCTGGTCCGGGAAGGCCACGCCGCGCTGAAACTCCGGCCGAGGTTCAATGCGTCATATCCTCTTCCAGACCCTCACAGGCGCTTCACCTTGGCGGTGAACATGTAGCCTTCGTTGCGGATGGTGCGGATCAGGTCCTGGCCGCCGCCGTCGTCGAGCTTGCGCCGCAGTCGGCTGATCTGCACGTCGATGGCCCGGTCGAAGGCTTCCGAGGCCGGCCCGCGGGCGAGCTCCAGCAACTGGTCACGGGTCAGGACACGCTGCGGGTGCTCGACGAAGGCGCGCAGCAGGCCGAACTCGCCCGACGACAGGTGCACCACCACGCCATGGGCCGAGCGCAGCTCGCGCTTGACGAGGTCGAGTCGCCAGCCGGCGAACTCACAGCCGGCGGTGGCCGGCGGCCCGGACGGCCGCTGCTCGGTCCGCCGCAGCACGGCGCGCACCCGGGCGAGCAGCTCTCGCGGATTGCAGGGCTTGGAGACATAGTCGTCGGCGCCCACCTCGAGGCCGACGATCCGGTCGGTGTCCTCGCCCATGGCCGAGAGCATGATGATCGGCGGGATGCTGTCGGCGCCGGCCAGCCGGCGGCAGATCGCCAGTCCGTCCTCGCCGGGCAGCATGATGTCGAGCACGATCAGGTCCACCGGACCGCGGTCCAGCGCCTCGTCCATCTCGCGTCCGTCGGCCGCGGTCTCCACCTGGTAGCCGTGCCGGCCCAGGAAATCGGAGACCACGTCCCGGATTCCCGGGTCGTCGTCCACCATGAGTATCCGCGCATTGGCGGCGTTCATCTCGGCTTCGATCTCCATGGACGACATCTAACGAGCGCAGCGTAACACTCGGATTTCGCGGTTGAAATCACTTAGCCTTCGAACGACGCGCCAGCACCGCGTCGGCGACGAAGGGATTGGTCTGGCGCTCCTGGCCGAAGGTGGACATCGGGCCGTGGCCGGGCACGAAGGCCACGTCGTCGCCCAGCGGCCACAGCTTGCCGGTGATCGAGGCGATCAGCTGGTCGAAGTTTCCGCGCGGGAAATCGCTGCGGCCGATGGACCCTTGGAACAGCACGTCGCCGACCTGGGCGAGCCCCGCCTCGCGATGGTAGAAGACCACGTGGCCGGGCGTGTGGCCCGGGCAGTGGTAGACCTCGAACTCGGTCTCGCCCAGCTGCACGCGGTCGCCGTCGTTCAGCCAGCGGTCCGGCTTGAAGCGCTTGGCGTCCGGCATGCCGTACATCTGGCCCGAGCTCTCGATCTGGTCGATCCAGAAGGCGTCCTCGGGGTGCGGCCCCTCGATCGGCGCGCCGGTGGCGGCCTGCAGCGCCGCCGTGCCGCCCGCGTGGTCGAGGTGGCCATGGGTGATCCAGATCTTTTCGAGGGTGAGCTCGTGCTGCTCCAACGCGGCGAGCAGGCGCGGGACCTCGCCCCCGGGATCGATGGCCGCGGCCTTCCGGGTCTTGGCGCACCAGACGATGGTGCAGTTCTGCTGCAGCGGCGTAACCGGAGCGATGAGGGCCCGGATCGCGGGCTCGGCGTCGGAGGCGTTCATGGCCGCCAAGATCGGGTGTTGCGCCGCGGAAGGGAAGCCCTCCTTCCCGCAATGGGGAGGGAGGTCTTACCCCCGCTCGGCCGCCTCGCCCGGCGCGGGCGCGCCCGGCATCGGGGCGATGCCCACGTGCGGCGCCTCGGGCGCCAGCTCGGGGAGCTCCACCAGGCCGCGGGCCACGTGGCTCTTGCGGTAGCCGTAGAGGAAGTAGACCACCAGGCCGACCGCCGCCCAGGCGACGAAGAACAGCTTCGTCTCGGTCGAGAGATTGAAGAAGAGATAGATGCAGCCCGCCGCCGCCAGCGGCGCGGTGACCATCACCGCCGGCGTGCGGAACGGCCGCGCGCGGGCAGGGTCGGTCCGGCGCAGCACCAGCACGGCCACGGCCACCGCCGCGAAGGCGAACAGGGTGCCGGAGTTGGATACGTCCGCTAGCACGCCCACCGGGAAGAAGGCGCCAAACAGGGCGACGAAGACGCCGGTGATGAGGGTGATCACGTGCGGGGTCTTGAAGGTCGGGTGCACCGCCGACAGCCCCTCGGGCAGCAGGCCGTCGCGGCTCATCACGAAGAAGATCCGCGTCTGGCCGTAGATCATCATCAGGATGACCGACGGCAGCGCCAGGCCCGCCGCCAGGCCGATCAGGTTTCCAATATGGGGATAGCCGATGGTGCGCAGCGTCCAGGCCAGCGCCTCCTTGGAGCAGACGACCTTGGCCTCCCCGATCGCCTGGCAGGCGCGCGCGAGCGCGGGGCTGCCGGGGGACAGGCCGGCGCCGTTCGCGGCGAGCTCCGGCTGGGCGCCCACGGTGCCGATCACGCCGGCGGCCACCAGCAGGTAGAAGACGGTGCAGATGCCCAGCGAGCCGATCAGGCCGATGGGGATGTTGCGCTGGGGATTGATCGTCTCCTCGGCCGCAGTCGAGACGGCGTCGAAGCCGACGTAGGCGAAGAAGATCGAAGCCGCCGCGGCCGAGACCCCGCCGAAGCCCAGCGGCATCAGGGGCGTGAAGTGCTCGGCGTGCATCACCGGCATGGCCAGGGCGATGAACAGGGTCAGCGCCGCCACTTTCACGCAGACCAGAATGGCGTTGGCCGTCGCCGACTCCTTGGTGCCGATGACCAGCAGCGCCGTCACGACCAGGGCGATCACCGCCGCCGGCAAATTGACCATGCCCCCGTCGAGCGGCCCGCGGACGAGCGCATGCGGGATGTGGAAGTGGAAGATGTTCTCGGCGAGGCCCACCACGTAACCCGACCAGCCCACCGAGACGGTGCTGGCGGCGATGGCGTACTCCAGGATCAGCGCCCAGCCGACCATCCAGGCCAGCAGCTCGCCCATCACCGCGTAGCTGTAGGTGTAGGCCGATCCCGAGACCGGCACCATGGCGGCCATCTCGGCGTAGCAGAGGGCGGCCACCGCGCAGACGAAGCCGGCGATGATGAAGGAGACCATCATCCCGGGGCCGGCCTTCTGCGCCGCCTCGGCGGTGAGCACGAAGATCCCGGTGCCGATGATCGCGCCGATGCCCAGCATGGTCAGCTGGAAGGGACCCAATTGGCGATGCAGCGCCTTCTTTTCGGCGGTCGCCAGAATCGCGTCGAGCGGCTTAACGCGCCACATGTTTCCTCCGAGCGCGGCCCCGGGGCCGCCAAATTTCCTGGCCAAATTTCCCGGGCCGACGGTGACTTGCGCCGCGCGTCCCGGTCAAGCGGCAAGCCTTGGCGGCCAGCCGCCGGCCCTTTAGACCGCAGCGCCATGCTTCCCGTCCACGAAGCCTTGCCGCAGCTGAAGGCGGCGCTCGCGGCCCACACCGCCGCGGTGCTGGTCGCCCCGCCGGGCGCCGGCAAGACCACCGTCGTGCCGCTGGAGCTGCTCGGCGAGCCCTGGGTCGGGGCGGGGAAGATCGTCGTGCTGGAGCCCAGGCGGTTGGCCGCCCGCGCCGCCGCCGAGCGCATGGCCGGCACGCTCGGCGAGGCGCCCGGCGAGACGGTCGGCTTTCGCGTGCGCATGCAGTCGAAGGTGTCGGCCAGGACCCGCATCGAGGTGGTCACCGAGGGCGTCTTTACCCGGATGATCCTGGCGGACCCGGAGCTCGCGGGGGTGGCTTGCGTGGTTTTCGACGAGTTCCACGAGCGAAGCCTGGACGCCGACCTCGGCCTGGCGCTCGCCCGTGACGCCCAGGGCGTGCTGCGCGAGGACCTGCGGCTGCTGGTGATGTCGGCCACCCTGGACGGCGCGGCGGTCGCGCGGCTGCTGGGCGAGGCGCCGGTGATCGAGAGCCTGGGGCGCGCCTTCCCGGTCGAGACCCGCCATCTCGGCCGCGACGATCGGCTGCGGCTGGAGGACCAGGTCGTGCGCGCCGTCGAGCGCGCGCTGGGGGAGGAGGGCGGCAGCGTGCTCGCCTTCCTGCCGGGGCAGGGGGAGATCGTCCGCACCGCCGAGCGGCTGGCCGAGCGGGTTCGCCGGCCCGACGTCGACATCGACCCGCTGTTCGGCGCGCTCACCCCCGCCGAGCAGGACCGCGCCATCCGACCGGCGCCGCCTGGCCGGCGCAAGGTAGTGCTGTCGACCTCCATCGCCGAGACCAGCCTCAACATCGAGAGCATGCGAGTGGTG
>CBJNAS010000224.1:0-5678 GCA_966434565.1 uncultured Phenylobacterium sp. | reverse complement strand
CTTGGCGACGAGGCCTAACCACCCCCCCATCCCCTTCCGGCAACACCCCCCCCGTGGCGCGGGGGATGGTTTTGGCTCTCCAGCCCCCCAACCCCCCACCGGGGCGCGCCGAAGCGAGGGAAAGCGCGCTCAGTGCCCTTCGAAGGCGGCCAGGGCCCGCACCGGCACGCCGGCGGCGCGCAGGCGCTCGGCGCCGCCGAGCTCGGGCAGGTCGATGACGAAGACCGCGCCGACGATCTCCGCGCCGCTCTGGCGCAGCAGGTCGACGGCGGCGAGCGCGGTGCCGCCAGTGGCGATCAGGTCGTCGACCAGCATGACGCGCTCGCCCGCCACCAGGGCGTCGGCGTGCATCTCGATGCGGTCGCGGCCGTATTCGAGGTCGTATTCGACGCCGATGGTCTTGTGCGGCAGCTTGCCCTTCTTGCGGATCGGGACGAAGCCGGCCGAGAGCTGGTGCGCCGCCGCGCCGCCCAGGATGAAGCCGCGCGCCTCGATGCCGGCGACCTTGTCGATCTTGCTCCCGGCGAAGGGCTGCACCAGCTCATCGATCGCCCGGCGGAAGCCACGCGCGTCGCCCAGCAGGGTGGTGATGTCGCGGAACATGATCCCGGGCTTCGGATAGTCCGGGATGGTGCGGATGATGTTCGTCAGGTCCATCGACGCCCCCAAAGGTCTCGCCCGGCCACGGCCGCGAGCGAGCGCCTTATTGCCGGGATTGGCGGGGTTTGGCTATCCGCCGCGTCCGGCCTGTCAGGTCTCGAGCGCGAGCGGCGCCGACGCTTCGAAGCGGCGTCAGCCCTTACGCTCGGCCGGCGGCCTCGATAGGGTTGCAGCAGGCGCAAGGAACGAAGATGCACGGCCTGAAGACAGGGATCGCGATGCTCGCCGGGGTGGCGGGAGTGCTCGCCGGCGCTGCGGCCCCTGCCGAGGAGACGGCCGCGCCCGCGGTCGATGGCGGCCTCGCCTTCAGCAACAGGACCGAGATCGTCGAAGGCCCGGCGCTGCAGGTGGTGTTCGGCGAACGTGCGGTGTTCCACCTGGACGAGGTCGGCGCCCCGGTGCTGGATGCGGTGCAAAAGGGCTCGCTCGCCATGGCCCATCCGGCGGGGGCGGTGACCGAGACCTTCGCGGCGCCGGGCCCGGGCAAGCTGGCCGTCGCCCTCGACGGATCGTCGGAGAAGAAGGCGTCCTACCTGAAGATCTGGAACGGGCTCGACCATCCGGTGCTCTACCGGGCTGGCGTCCTGGCCTACACCGGCGGCTCGCTAAAGCCGATGACCGTCAAGGTCTGCGCCGCGCCCTCCGGTGGGACCGACGCCATGACCTGGCCGATGCCGATCGCCGCGGTGGTGGTCGCCAGGTTCAGTCCCGCGCCCTCCGCCGAGGCGTGCAACTGAGCCCACCCTCGTCGAACGGATCTATCGTGACGTGAGGATCTTCCGGATCTACGACGGCGTCAGCAAGATGCGAGAAGGTTGATGAACGCCCAGGTCGAGACCGCCATTTTCGATCTCCTGTCCAAGGCTGCGCCCGGCAAGTCGGTCTCGCCGGAGGAGGTGGCGCGCCTCGTCGACCCGGAGGGCTGGCGCCGGCTCCTGGGCCATGTGCGCGCGACCGCCGTTGGCCTTGCGCGCCAGAACCGGCTGGTGATCACCCGCCACGGCAAGCCCGCCGATCCCGACCAGTTCAAGGGCGTCTACCGGCTGAAGCTGCCGGACACGGACGCCGGCCCAGAGGAGGAAGGCCCCCGATGATCGTGATTTATGGAAGCACCATCTCGCCCTACGTCCGCAAGGCCGCAGTGTTCGCCGCCGAGAAGGCGATCGCCTTCGAGCTGCAGCCGGGCGGGCGCACGGCCAGCAATCCGGACTTCGCCAAGGCCAGTCCCTTCGGCAAGATCCCTGCGCTGAAGGACGGCGACTTCCTGGTCTCCGACTCCTCGGCGATCGTCGCCTACCTCGAGGCCATCAAGCCGGAGCCGAACCTGGTCCCGATCGAGCCCAGGGCGCGCGCCCGGACCATCTGGTTCGACGAGTTCGCCGACACGATCGTCTGGAGCTGCGGCGGCAAGATCGCCTTCAACCGGCTGGTCGGGCCTCGCTTCCTGAAGATCCAGACCGATCTCACCGAGGCGGACGAGGCGCAGCGGACCGAGTTCCCCAAGCTGGTCGAGTATCTGGAAAGCGTCATCCCGGCGTCCGGCTATCTGGTGGAGGACCGCTTCACCCTGGCCGACATCGCCGTCGGCAGCGTCTTCGCCACCCTGGCCCACGTCGACTGCCCGGTCGACCCCGCGACCCATCCGAAGACCGCACGCTACCTGGAAGGCGTCCTGGCGCGGCCGTCCTTCGCCGGGCTGCTGGAGAAGGAGCGGGCGTTCCTGGCGGCGTGACGCATCGGCCACGCCTCTGCCCTCGGGGGAGTGGGGCGGAAACCCGCAGGGCCGCACGGGAGCTGGACAAGGCGTGCCTTCGAATCGTGAGCTCGGAGATCTGCTGGCGGACATCGCCGCCTGCCGCGCCTGCGCGGGCGAGCTGCCGCACGTGCCTCGGCCGGTGGTGCGGGTCGGCTCCGAGACCCGGCTGCTGATCTGCGGCCAGGCGCCGGGGCGCCGTGTGCATGAGAGCGGCCTTCCGTTCGACGACCCCTCCGGCGATCGGTTGCGGGACTGGCTGGGGATCGACCGCGATACCTTTTACGGCAGGCCCGAGATCGGGGTGGCCGCGATGGCCTTCTGCTTTCCCGGAACCGACCCCAAGGGTGGCGACTATCCCCCGCCCAGCCGGTACGCGACGCTTTGGCGGGCGCGGCTCTTGGCCCTGCTGCCGAAGGTCCAGCTCACCCTGCTTGTCGGCGCTCACGCCCAGGCCTGGGCGCTGGGCGCTCCGCGGCCGATGAGCGAGGTGGTGCGCGACTGGCGCGGGCTGGCGCCCGCCGCCATCCCCCTGCCGCACCCCTCCTGGCGCAACACCGCCTGGTTGAAACGGAACCCCTGGTTCGACGCCGAGATTCTTCCCTATCTTCGCCGTAGGACCGCCGAGATCCTCGGCCTGGATGGCGCGCGCCCATGATCCGCCTGACCGCCGTTCTGCTCGCAGCGCTCGCGCTCGGCGCCTGCACGCCGATGCTGATGCAGCGCGCCGGCGCCCCGCCGGCCGGCTTCGTGGGCCCCCGCCTGGAGCCCGACGCGGTGGTGAGCTTCGACGGCGCCCGCCTCGGCCTGAAGACCTGGGAGGCGGCGGGCGAGCCCTGGGCGGTGGTCGTCGGCGTCCACGGCATGAACGACTATTCCAACGCCTTCCACCTGGCCGCGCCCTGGTGGGCCGAGCAGGGGGTGACGACGCTGGCCTACGACCAGCGCGGCTTCGGCCGCTCGCCCGAGCGCGGCGTCTGGCCGGGCGACGCCCTGATGGAGGAGGACCTGCGCACCGTCGTCGCGCTCGCCCGGCGGAAATACCCGCACGCCGTCGTCGCCGTGGTCGGCGAGAGCATGGGGGCCGCCGTGGCGGCGGCGGCCTTCGCCTCGGATCGGCCGCCGGCCGCCGACCGGCTGGTGCTGCTGTCGCCCGCCGTCTGGGGCTGGCGCGAGCAGCCCTTGCCCTACCGCACCCTGCTGTGGTTCGCCGCCAACTTCACCGCTGGCAGGATCTACGAGCCGCCGAGCTGGTTCACCCGCAAGATCAAGCCCTCGGACAACCGCGAGGAGCTGATCGCCATGGGCCACGATCCGCTGATGATCTGGGGCGCGCGCTCCGACACCCTCTACGGCCTGGTCAGCCTGATGGAGCACGCCCAGGACGCCATGGGCCACATCTCGGCGCCGACCCTCTTCCTCTACGGCGCCCACGACGACATCATCCCGAAGAACGCCGCCTTCGCGGCCGCGCGCAAGCTCCGGCCCAGCGAGCGCACAGCCATCTACGCCCATGGCTACCACCTCCTGATGCGCGATCATCAGGGGCCTGTCGTCTGGCGCGACGTCCTGACCTTCGTTCGCGATCCCTCCGCGCCGCTGCCTTCGGGCGCCCCGCCGATCCCGGGCGCTCCCGGGCTCAGGGCCGCCAGCGCGGCCGCGGGGGGTTGAACACGGATCCTGTCATGACCCTGCCCGTCGACCGACGCTGGATGCTGCAAAGCCTGGGACTGGCCGCGGCCTTCGCGGCGCTCTCGCCGTCCGCCGCCGCGGCGAGCGACCGGCTGGCGTTCGGCGCGCCCTTCGCCTTCAGCTACGAGGCGCTGCGTGCGATCGCCCGCCGCACGGCCGCCGCGCCCTATGTCCCGCCGGCGGTCCCCTCTCCGGTGGTCGGCGAGCTCGGTTACCAGGCCTGGGGCGACATCAGGTTCGACACCGACCACGCCCTCTTCGCCGACGGCCCGCTGCCGGTGACCTTTTTCCACCTGGGGCGGTACTTCCAGGACCCGGTGCGGATCTATGCCGTCGCGGCGGGTCAGGCGCGTGAGGTGGTCTACGACCAGGGCCTGTTCCGGATGCCGGCGGACTCGCCCGCCCGGCGGCTTCCCAAGGGCGTGGGCTTCGCCGGCTTCCGGGTGCAGGAGCCGCGCGGCGGCCCGCTCGACTGGCGCACCAACGACTGGGTGGCGTTCCTGGGCGCGAGCTATTTCCGGGCGATCGGCCAGCTTCGGCAATACGGCCTCTCCGCGCGCGCCGTCGCCATCGACACCGCCGTCCACCAGCGAGCGGAGGAGTTCCCGCGCTTCACCCAGGTGTTCATCGAGCGGCCCGCGCCCGGCGCCGACGCGATCACGGTGAGCGCCCTCTTGGACGGGCCGTCGGTCGCCGGCGCTTGCCGGTTCGTGATGCGGCGCGGCGCGGGCGTGGTGATGGACGTCGACCAGACGCTGTTCCTGCGCCGTCCGGTCGCCCGCTTCGGCCTGGCGCCGATCACCTCGATGTACTGGTATTCCGAGACGGCGAAGCCCACCGCCGTCGACTGGCGCCCGGAAGTGCACGATTCCGACGGCTTGTCGCTCTGGACCGGCGCCGGCGAGCGGGTCTGGCGCCCGCTCAACGACCCCGCCCAGCTCATCGTCTCGTCCTTCGCCGACGAGAACCCCAAGGGCTTCGGCCTGTTACAGCGGGACCGCAGCTTCGACCACTACCTCGACGGCGTCTACTACGACCGCCGCCCCAGCCTCTGGGTCGAGCCGAAGGGCTCCTGGGGCAGGGGAGCGGTCCAGCTGGTCGAAATCCCCACCGACGACGAGGTCAACGACAACATCGTCGTGGCCTGGGTCCCCGCCCAGCCACCCGCCCCGGGCGCCGCGCTCGACCTCGGTTATCGCCTCTCCTGGCTGGCCGACGAGCCGCATCCGCCCGCGCTCGCCCGCTGCGTGGCGACGCGGCTCGGCCGCGGCGGCCAGCCGGGCCAGCCGCGCCCATCCAGCGTGCGCAAGTTCATGGTCGAGTTCCTGGGCGGCCCGCTGACCGGCCTCCCGTTCGGCGCCAAGCCGCAGATGTCGCTGTGGACCTCGCGCGGCCGCCTTGGCGACTACCGCCTGGTCGAGGCTGTCCCCGACGGCGTCGCCGGCCACTGGCGCGCCCAATTCGACCTCGCCGATGTCCAGGGCGCCGACCCGGTCGAGCTACGCCTCCAGCTCACCGTGGACGGAGCGGTGGCGACGGAGACCTGGGCGTATCAGTATCATCCGGGGTGAGG
>CBJNAS010000223.1:0-5680 GCA_966434565.1 uncultured Phenylobacterium sp. | reverse complement strand
CCGACAGCTTGTCGGTGTTGGCCATGTCGAGGCTCATCGAGGCGGCGAAGAACTCCACCGGCGCGTTGGCCTTCAGCCAGGCGGTCTGGTAGCTCACCACGGCGTAGGCTGCGGCGTGCGACTTGTTGAAGCCGTAGCCCGCGAACTTGTCGACCAGGTCGAAGATGGCGCCCGACTGCTCCGCCGGGATGCCGTTCTTCTCGGCCCCGGAGACGAAGCGGGCGCGCTGCTGCTCCATCTCCTCCTTCTTCTTCTTGCCCATCGCGCGGCGCAGCAGGTCGGCTTCGCCCAGGCTGTAGCCCGCCAGGATCTGGGCGATCTGCATCACCTGCTCCTGGTAGACGATGATGCCGTAGGTCTCGTTCAGCACCGGCGCCAGCGACGGATGCAGGGTGTCGATCGGCTTGCGGCCGAACTTGCAGTCGATGAAGGCCGGGATGTTGTCCATCGGCCCCGGCCGGTAGAGGGCGCCGATGGCGGTGACGTCCTCGATGCAGCTGGGGCGCAGCTGGCGCAGGGTGTCGCGCATGCCCTGGCCTTCGAACTGGAAGACCCCGACCGTCTGGGCGTTCCCCATGAGCTCGTAGGTCATGGCGTCATCCAGCGGCAGGGCCGCCATGTCGACCCTGGCCCCGCGCTTCTCCAGGTACCTCAGCGCCCGGTCGATGACGGTCAGCGTCTTCAGGCCGAGAAAGTCGAACTTCACCAGGCCCGCGCTCTCGACCCACTTCATGTTGAACTGGGTGGCCGGCAGCTCCGAGCGCGGATCGCGGTAGAGGGGGGTGAGCTGGGTGAGCGGGCGATCGCCGATCACCACGCCCGCGGCATGGGTCGAGGCGTTGCGATAGAGCCCCTCCAGCTGCAGGGCGACGTCCAGCAGGCCGGCCACCGCCTCGTCCTCGTCCCGGGCCTGCTGCAGCCGGGGCTCGATCTCGATGGCCTTGTCCAGGGTCACCGGATTGGCCGGGTTGGCCGGCACCATCTTGGCCAGCTTGTCCACCTGGCCCAGCGGCATCTGCATCACCCGGCCCACGTCGCGCAGCACGGCCCTGGCCTGCAAGGTGCCGAAGGTGATGATCTGGGCCACCCGGTCGCGGCCATAGCGCTGCTGGACGTAGCTGATCACCTCCTCCCGCCGCTCCTGGCAGAAGTCGATGTCGAAGTCCGGCATCGACACCCGCTCGGGATTGAGGAAGCGCTCGAACAGCAGGCCGTAGCGCAGCGGGTCGAGGTTGGTGATGGTCAGCGCATAGGCCACCAGCGAGCCCGCGCCCGAGCCGCGCCCCGGCCCCACCGGGATATCATGCGCCTTGGCCCATTTGATGAAGTCCGACACGATCAGGAAGTAGCCCGGGAACCCCATCTGGGTGATGATCCCGATCTCCCGCTCGAGCCTGGCCTCGTAGTCCTCCGCGGGGTAGGCGTTGGCCTGGCCGCGGCTCATCCGCATCTTCAGGCCCTCGCGCGCCTGGTGCGCCAGTTCGTCGGCCTCGGAGCGGCCGCCCTCGGTCGGGAAGCGCGGCAGCAGCGGCGCCCGCTTGGTCACCATGAAGGCGCAGCGCCGGGCGATGTCGAGGGTGTTGTCGCAGGCCTCCGGCAGGTCGGCGAACAGGGTGCGCATCTCCGCCGCCGGCTTGAACCAGTGCTCGGGCGTGATCCGCCGGCGCTCGTCCTGGCCGATGAAGGCGCCGTCGGCGATGCACAGCAGGGCATCGTGCGCCTCGTACATCTTCGGTTTGGCGAAATAGACGTCGTTGGTGGCGACCAGGGCCACATCGCTGTCGTAGGCCCAGGCGACCAGCTCGCCCTCGGCGGCCGCCTCGGCAGGCAGGCCGTGGCGCTGCAGCTCGACATAGAAGCGATCGCCGAAGACCCGCCGCATCTCCTCAAGCGCCGCGCGGCCCTCCTTGACCTTGCCCGCGGCGAACAGCGGGTCGATCGGACCGTCGGGCCCGCCGGAGAGCAGGATCAGCCCGTCGGCCAGCTCGGCCACCTTGGCCCAGTCGACATGCGGCTCCTCGGCCGCATCGCACTCGACATAGGCGATGGAGGAGAGCTCGGCGAGATTGAGATAGCCCTGCTCGCTCTGCGCCAGCAGCACGATGGTGGGCGCGCGCGCCCAGCGCTCTGGCGACCGCTCGCCGATGCCGCTGACAGGAAGCGCGCAGCCGACGATCGGCTGCACGCCCTGGTCCTTGGTGACGACGGAGAATTCCAGGGCGCCGAACAGGTTGGCCCGGTCGGTGAGCGCCACGGCCGGCATCTCGCCGGTCTTCGCCAGCGCTCCGATCTTGTCGGCCTTGATCGCGCCTTCGAGCAGGGAATAGGCGGAGCGGACCCGGAGGTGGACGAAGCCTTGGCGGAGGAAGCCTTCAGCGCCAGCCTGGCCCTCGCTCTCCACCCCCGCCGCCTCCCCCATCCGCATGGCGGTCAGCCCACGAAGCCGGCCACCTGGCACATCATCCAGACAAAGCTGGCCACAGAGACAAAGGCCAGCGATTCTCTCGCCAATCGAACCATGTGTCGCATCCGTGCTGTGGGCGGCTTGTGGACAACCGCCGCCCCGTTCCCAGTTCGTTCTTATTCTCCTTTTGTTCCAGTCGTCAAGCCTGGGCTTGGAGCGGCAGCGCCGGAACACCTCGCCGCAACGCGCGGTTTAGCTCCTGGAGAGCCTCCCCGAGGCCGAGGGATGACAGCGGCGCCGCCGGCGGGCAGAAGAGCGCCATGGCCGCCGGCGTGCTCTTCGTCCACAACAACTTCCCCGCCCAGTTCGGCGACCTGGCCCGCGGCCTGGTGGCGGCGGGCGTCCCCTGCTTCGCCATCGGCGGAGAGCATGCGCCCGGCGCAGACGGCCTGGTGATGGTGCGTTATCGCCTGGCGCGGGGCACCGGCAAGGATGTCTTCGACCTGGCGATCCGCGCGGAGGCCGACCTGCTGCGCGCGCGCTCGGCTTTGGAGGCCGCGCGCTGGCTGAAGGCCCAGGGCCACGCGCCCGCGGTGATCGTCGGCCACCCGGGCTGGGGCGAGACCTCGCTGCTGTCCCACGTCTTTCCCGAGGCGAAGCAGATCCTCTACGCGGAGTTTTTCTACCATGGCCGGGGCTCCGACGTGGACTTCGACCCGGAGTTCTGGAGCGGCGACGAGGAGGCGCTGATCCGCGCCCAGGCGAAGAACGCGGTGATGTCCATGGCCTACGCCGAGGCCGCGGCGATCGTCGCCCCCACGGAATTCCAGGCCTCCCAGCTGCCGCCGGCGTTCCGCGAACGCGCCCGGGTGATCCACGAGGGCGTCGACGTCGACGCGATCCGCCCCGGCCCGGCGGAGCCCTTCGCCCTCGCCGACGGCCGCGTGATCGCGCCGGGGACCCCGGTGATCACCTGCGTCAACAACCAGATGGAGCCCTTGCGCGGCCTGCACATCTTCGCCCGCGCCCTGCCCCGCCTGCTGGCGGAGGTCCCCGAGGCCCAGGTGCTGATCATCGGCGAGGAGAAGCCGCGCGGCTATGGCGCGGCCGCGCCGGACGGGCGCACCTGGAAGCAGGTGATCTTCCAGCCGCTGGAGCCGCGCCTCGATCTCGCTCGCGTGCACTTCCTGGGCCGCGTGCCGCATGCGCGCATGCTGGCGGCGCTCCGGCTTTCGACGGCGCACGTCTACTACACCTATCCCTTCGTGCTCTCCTGGTCGCTGACGGAGGCGATGGCCAGCGGCTGCTATGTGATCGGCTCGGACACCGGGCCGCTGCACGACGCGATCACCGACGGGGTCAACGGGCGGCTGATGCCCTTCTTCGACGTCGACGCGCTTTCCGCGGCGCTGATCGCCGCCTGCCGCGATCCCGCCGCCGCCGCCCCGCTCCGCGCCGCCGCGCGCGAGACGGCGGTCGCGAACTTCAGCCGCGCCAAGGGCCGCGCGGCCTGGCTGGCGCTGTTGCGGGAGTTCGGGGTGGGGACGACGGCCTGAACGCCCCCTCAGCCAGCGTCGCTGACAGCTCCCCCGCATGCGGGAGAGCATCTGTGCCCGCTTCAGCCCTGCTTCTCCCAGCCGCGCCCCTTCTGCCGCCAGTAGGACGCCGGAAAGCCCTGTCGCTTCATCGCGGTCCAGAGGCCGCGGGCGGCGACCACCTGGCCTTCGTCGGCGCCGTCGAACAGCACCACGCAGCGCGCATAGCCCGTGAGCGCCCCCGGCTCGGCGCCGTCGATCAGGAAGAGGGCGTCGGCGCCGTTGGGATTGGCCTGGTCGGTGGTGATCAGGATCGGCTGACGCGCGGCGCCCGCCTCGCCCGCCGGGCCGTGCGGCAAAAAGCTCTCGTCCCGGTAGCTCCACAGCCAGCCGTCGAGATGTTCGACGCGGTCGGGGCGTGCAGTCCGCACGATCGCCTTCCAGCCGCGCGCCAGGGTCTTCTCCAGCAGCTCCGGCAAGGCCTGGTCCAGCCCGGTGCGCTCCAGGTGGTAGAACCAGACCTCGCAAGCCTCAGCCATAGCGGGGGGCCTCAGCCATGGGGCGCGAGCCGCTCGGCCAGCGACTGCAGCACGCCGGCCACCGCCTTGGGATGGGAGAGCGGAGCCAGGTGGTTGAGCGGCAGGGCCACCGTGGGCCACCCCAGCCGGGTGGCGGCGCGCAGCTCGTCGGCGTAGGCCTCGCTGAGCTGGAGATAGGCCGCGGGCGCCGCCAGGCTGGCGACCTCGGCGGCCGGGGCGGGCTCCTCGAAATAGGCCAGCGGCAGCGGCTCCAGCTCATCCAGCAGCGCCGAGAGCGCCGCCGGATCGGGGACCAGCTTCTCCAGCGCGCCCGGCGGCCACCAGCCGTCCCATGGCGGCAGCTGGCCCATCTGGGCGCCGCCGCGCAGCGCCTCGCGCGTCTCCGGCGGCGCGGCGTCGAGCCAGCTGCGGCCGGGATGCGGCAAGGCCGCGTCCACGAAGACCACGCCCGCGACCGGCGCGCCCACCTCGGCGGCCAGGGCCGCAGCCAGGGCGCCTGCGCCGCTGTGGGCGACCAGCAGGAGCGGCTCCGTCCCGCGCTGTGCGAGGCCCGCCGCCATGCCCTGGACCAGGCCTTCGTAATAGCTCCCCTCCAGGCTGGAGAGCTTCGGCCAGGCCGGCGCCTCGGCCGCGGCGCCCCGCGCCCTGAGCTCCGCCGCCGTGGCCTGCACGCTCGCAGGCCCGAGCAGCGGGCTGTGCAGCAGGACGAACCTCGGTCCGCTCATCGGCTCTCGTACTTTTCCTGCACCATCCGATTGAGCAGCCGCACGCCGTATCCCGTGGCGCCTTCGGGAATCGTGGGCGTCGTGGAGGATTTCTTCCAGGCGGTGGAGGCGATGTCGAGATGCGCCCAGGGCGTCCCGTTGACGAACTTCTGGATGAACAGCGCTGCAGTGATCGAGCCGCCGGGCGGTCCGCCCACGTTCTTCACGTCGGCGATCTGGGATTCGATCTGCTTGTTGTATTGCTCGGGCAGCGGCAGCCGCCAGAGCGGCTCGCCCTCCTTCTGCGAGGCGTCGAGCAGGTTGGCGGCCAGCTCGTCGTCGTTGGCGAACAGGCCCGCATAGTCGTTGCCGAGCGCGGTGATGATCGCCCCGGTCAGCGTCGCCAGGTCGACGATGAACTTCGGCTTGAAACGGTCCTGGCAGTACCAGATGGCGTCGGCCAGCACGAGGCGGCCCTCGGCGTCGGTGTTGATCACC
>CBJNAS010000222.1:0-5686 GCA_966434565.1 uncultured Phenylobacterium sp. | reverse complement strand
TGGACGATGCGCAGCTTCTGCACCGCCTCGGCGCCCAGGAACAGGTTCACCCGCGCCAGGATCTCGTGCGCCTGGTGCTGGATCAGCGCGGCCGAGGGCCCCGCGACGCGGATCTCCAGCGAAGACGGCCCGCCGTTGCGGCCCTTGACCAGCTTCACGGGCTCGGTGCGCCGCGCCACCTCCGCGCCGACGATCTCGCGCCAGCGCGCGACCAGCGCCCCGGAGCCCTGGCCGAACTTGGCGTCGAGCTCGCGCAGGGTCCTGGCGAGCGCGCGCCCCGCCGGCGGCGGCGGCCGGCGCACCGGCCTGGTCCGCTTGGCGGCCAGGATCGCCACCGCTTCTTCACGTGTGGGCAAGCGCCGCCGCATGCGAGGCACTCTATCGGTAGATGATGGCCGCGGCGAGACGTTCGACGGGCGCGTTCCCCGCCGCGCCTCCGGATGCTACCCAGCTGCGCGTGACCCCCGATCAGCTCCGCGCCGCCCTGCTTTCCTGGTACGACGCCGAGGCGCGTGACCTGCCCTGGCGGGTGCGGCCGGCGACGCGCGCGGCGGGGCTGCGCGCCGATCCCTACCGGGTGTGGCTTTCGGAGGTGATGCTGCAGCAGACCACCGTACCGCACGCCACGCCCTATTTCCTGAAGTTCACCGCCCGCTGGCCGACGGTCCGCGACCTCGCCGCCGCGGAGGACGCCGAGGTGATGGCCGCCTGGGCGGGGCTGGGCTACTACGCCCGCGCCCGCAACCTGCTGGCCTGCGCCCGCGCGGTGGCGAGCGACCACGGTGGCGTGTTTCCGGACACTGAGGAGGGTCTGCGGGCCCTGCCGGGGCTCGGGGCCTACACCGCCGCGGCCGTGGCGGCGATCGCCTTCGACCGCCCGGGGAACGTGGTCGACGGCAATGTCGAGCGGGTGGTCGCGCGGCTGCATGCGGTGGCGGCGCCGCTGCCCGACGCCAAGCCCGAGCTCAAGCGCCTGGCCGCCGGCCTGGTCCGCGACGAGCGCCCCGGCGACTGGGCCCAGGCGCTGATGGACCTGGGCGCGGTGATCTGCCGGCCCAAGGCGCCGCTCTGCGAGCGTTGCCCGCTGGCCCCCGCCTGCCGGGCCCGCGCCGCGGGCGCGCCGGAGACCTTCCCGCGCAAGGCGCCCAAGGTCGAGCGTCCGCACCGCTTCGGCGTGGCCTATGTGCTGACGCGCGGAAGCGAGGTCGCCCTGGTGCGCCGCCCGCCCAAGGGGCTCCTGGGCGGCATGCTGGCGCTGCCTACCTCCGATTGGCGCGGCGAGCGCTGGAGCGAGGCCGAGGCGCTGGCCGCCGCGCCGGCCGAGGCCCTCTGGCGCGGGGTCGGCGAGGTGGGCCACGTCTTCACGCACTTCAGCCTCACCCTGCAGCTGCTGCGGGCCGAAGGGGAGGCGGAGGGCGTGATCTGGAGCCCCCGGCGCGACCTCGACGCCCTGCCGAGCGTCTTCCTCAAGGCCGCGCGGGCGGGCCTGTCGAACCTGCTGTGAGGCCGTGAGGCTTGGGCCTTCTCGAGCTCGGTGATGATCATCTCGACCTTCACGCGAAGCTCGGAGACCGAGATCTCGCCGGAGTCCAGCGCGGCCTTCGAATAGGTCAGACGGTGGTCTGGCTGCGCACGCGGGCGCGCAGCACGTCGATAGGCGCCAGCCCCTTGTCCGTCTTGAAGTGCCAGTATGTCCAGCCGTTGCAGGCCGGCGCGGATTGCACCAGCGCGCCCACCTTGTGGATCGAGCCCGTGACCTCGCCCACCACCAGGCTGCCGTCGGCGCGCACCCGCGCGGCGTTGCGCCCCTTTGGGTCATAGAGGATGTCGCCCGCGCGCAGCAGGCCCGCCTCGACGATCTGGCCGAAGGGGATGCGCGGCTCGGACTTCTTGGAGCCGGTGACCAGCACCTCCTCGGGCGCGGCGGGCGCGACCCGGGCGATGCGGTCGGTAGCGGCGCGGATATAGCTCTCCTCCCGCTCGATGCCGATGAAGCGGCGGCCCAGCCGCTTGGCGGCCGCGCCGGTGGTGCCCGTGCCGAAGAACGGGTCGAGCACCAGGTCGCCGGGCCGCGTCGAGGACAGGATCACCCGGTGCAGCAGGGCCTCGGGCTTCTGGGTCGGATGGGCCTTGGCGCCGCTGGCGTCCTTCAGTCGCTCCTCGCCGGTGCACAGGGGGAGCGTCCAGTCCGAGCGCATCTGCAGCTCGTCGTTGGCCATCTTCATGGCGTCGTAGTTGAAGGTGTAGCGCCGGCCGCCGCGGCTCTTGGCCGCCCAGATCAGGGTCTCGTGCGCATTGGTGAAGCGCGTGCCCTTGAAATTCGGCATCGGGTTGGACTTGCGCCAGACGATGTCGTTCAGCAGCCAGAAGCCCAGGTCCTGCAGGGTCGCGCCGACCCGGAAGATGTTGTGGTAGCTGCCGATCACCCAGAGCGCGCCATCGTCCTTCAGCACCCGCCGGCATTGCCGCAGCCAGGCCTTGGTGAAGGCGTCATAGGCCTCGAAGCTCTCGAACCGGTCCCAGTCGTCGTCGACCGCATCGACCTTCGAGTTGTCGGGCCGCAGGAGCTCGCCGCCGAGCTGCAGGTTGTAGGGCGGGTCGGCGAAGACCAGGTCCACCGAACGGTCCGGCAATTTGGCAAGCTCTTCCAGGCAATCGCCCTGGATGATGGTCTCGGCCGGAAACGCCATGGCAGCCTCTTCAACTCAGGAGCCTGAATTCAGCGGGCTCATGGTGAAATCCAGGTTGCAAAACATGGTGAAGGAAAGGCTAAGGCGCAGTTTCCCTCCCCTTCGTGGGGCTACCCTACGGCGCTCACACATCTGCGCCGGCGCGCATGACGGGCGCCCTCCTTTCCCCCTCGATGGGGGAAAGGTCGGGATAGGGGGTGCAGGTACGGCCTTGGTCGAAAGGCGTCCCGATGGCGCAGGCGCCGACCGCGCGCGAGCATCTTCCGCCAGCAAGCACCCCCATCCCAAACCCTTCCCCCATCGAGGGGGAAGGGCTTTCTCGCCAACCGGCTCGCCAGAAAGGGCGAGCCACGGGAAACGCCCTCACGCCGCCGCGCGAGTGCGGATGTAGATCTTCACCCGCCGCCGCAGGCGCACGGCGAAGCGCCACCGCCGGGGCAGCAGCAGCCGCTCGACGCGCAGGTACTGCTGCCAGAACACCAGCACGATCTCCGGCTCGCGGCGCATCAGCCGGCGGATCGGGAAGACCATCTTCGGGTGCGCGCGCTGGATGCGCACGAACTGGCGCTTGGCGGCGAAGGAGTTGCGCAGCACGATCATCAGGCCGATGACCAGCAGCGGCAGGCCGATGTGACCCGGCAGGGGCGCCAGGACCAGCCCCGCCAGCATGACGATCCCGCCCAGCGTGAGCAGCAGCCAACGGCTGATCCGCGCCACGATTTCGCGGGCGAATTCGTCGGTGGCGCGGTTCACGCGCAGCGATGGCATGACGAAGGACACTGGCCAACCTGGAGTTGCGCGGGCGGCGCGAGGGGAGGTTCGAACCGGATCCGTGCTGTTCCAGGATATGTGAGCGGGTCGGGGAGTCGTAAAGGCGAAGCCTCGTTAATTTTTGGGCACGGCGTCGCTATTCCGCCGCCAATGGCGCCGGCGCCACAGCAGTGGGTTCCGGGCGCCACGTCAACCGGGGCTTGCGCGCGGCAAGCGTCTCGTCGAGCCGCCTGAGCGGGGCAAGCCGGGGCGCGGCCTTGAACCGCTCGGCGTCGCCTGCCTTGGCCGTCTGGGCGAGCGCCCGGAGCGCCTCGCAGAAGCGGTCGAGCTCGCGCTTGGACTCCGTTTCGGTGGGCTCGATCAGCATGGCCCCGTGCACCACCAGCGGGAAATACATGGTCATCGGGTGGAAGCCTTCGTCGATCATCGCCTTGGCGAAGTCGAGGGTGGTGACCCCGGTCCCTTCCAGCCAGGCGTCGTCGAACAGGGCCTCGTGCATGCAGGGCCCGTCGGGGAAGGCCGGGCTCATCACGTCCGACAGCCGCGCCTTGACGTAGTTGGCGTTCAGCACGGCGTCTTCCGCGACCTGGCGAAGCCCGTCGGCGCCATGGCTGCGCATGTAGGCGTAGGCCCGCACGAACATCCCCATCTGGCCGTGGAAGGCGCACATCCGGCCGAACGCCTGGGCCGCCTCGTCGTCCGCTGTCTCGACGAGGGCGAAGCCCTCGGCGCCGTGGGTGACCCAGGGCGCGGGCGCGAACGGGGCGAGCGCGGCCGAGAGCACGACCGGACCGGCGCCGGGACCGCCGCCGCCGTGCGGGGTCGAAAAGGTCTTGTGCAGGTTGATGTGCATGGCGTCGACGCCCAGATCGCCCGGCCGCACGCGTCCGACGATGGCGTTGAAGTTGGCGCCGTCGCAGTAGAAGTAGGCGCCCGCCGCGTGGGTCAGCCGCGCGATTTCCAGGATGTCGCGCTCGAACAGGCCGCAGGTGTTGGGGTTGGTGACCATGATGGCCGCCACGTCGGGGCCAAGCTTGGCGGCGAGGTCGGCGAGGTCGACGCGGCCGTCCTCGGTCTGGGCGATCTCCTGCACCGAGTAGCCCACGAAGGCGGCGGTGGCCGGATTGGTGCCGTGCGCGGAGGTGGGGACCAGCACCCGGCGGCGTTCGCCATGACCGGCCGCTTCGTGCGCGGCCTTTATCGCCAAGAGGCCGCAGAGTTCGCCGTGCGCGCCGGCCTTCGGCGCCAGCGCCACCGCCGGCATGCCGGTGAGCGTCTTCAGCCAATGCGCCAGCCGGTCCATCAGCCCCAGCGCCCCCTGGGCCGTCGAGACCGGCTGCAGCGGATGCAGGTCGGCGAAGCCGGCCAGCCGCGCCGCCTTCTCGTTCAGTCTGGGGTTGTGCTTCATGGTGCACGAGCCCAGCGGATAGAGCGCCAGGTCGATGGCGTGGTTTTTCTGTGAGAGCCGCACGTAGTGGCGCAGCGTTTCCGGCTCGGAGAGGCCGGGAATGCCGATCGGCTCGACGCGCACCAGGTCCCCGAGATCCGAGGCGTCCAGCTCGGCCGCGGGCAGGTCGACGCCGGTCTTGTCCCAGCCGCCCAGCTCGAACAGCAGCGGCTCGTCCTGCAGCAGGCCCCGGCCGCCGGTCAGGGAAGCCGGGCGGGCCTGGGCAGTGTTGTCGGCGGTTTCGGGGCGGGTGGGACGGCCCACGTTCTGCATGGTCATTGGCCGAGGTTCCGCTGAAGAGCGCGCGAAAGCGCGGCGATGTCGTCGGAGGTGGTGGTCTCGGTGGCGGCGAGCAGCAGGACGTCCTCCAGCCCGGCCGCCGGATCCAGCCGCGCGAACGGCACGCCGGCCACCACGTCCTCGGCCAGGCAGGCCTCAACCAGGGCGGCGGCGCTGCCGGGGACGCGGATCGCCAGCTCGTTGAAGAAGCGCGGCGTCAGGATCTCGACCCCGGGCAGGGCGGCGAGCGCTTCGCGGAGTTCGCGGGCCCGGGCGTGGTTGACCTCGGCCAGCTGGCGCAGCCCCGCCTGCCCCAGCAGCGACAGGTGGATGGTGAAGGCCAGGGCGCACAGGCCGGAGTTGGTGCAGATGTTCGACGTGGCCTTCTCGCGGCGGATGTGCTGCTCGCGGGTCGACAGCGTCAGCACGAAGCCGCGCCGGCCGTCGGCGTCCACCGTCTCGCCGCACAGCCGGCCGGGCATCTGCCGCACCAGCTTCT
>CBJNAS010000221.1:0-5704 GCA_966434565.1 uncultured Phenylobacterium sp. | reverse complement strand
CTGATCAATTCGCTGCGCGAGAGCTTCGACCTGCCGGGCGTGCCGCTGCGGGTGACCATCAAGTCGTCACGCAATCCCTTCGCCGAGGGCGAGGAGCCGGCCCCGCGTCTGGCGCCGAAGCCGCGCGTCTCCGCCGCGCCCGAGGCGTCCAAGGCGCCGGCCAAGCCGAAGCCTGCGAAGCCGAAGTCGGTAAAGGCCAAATCCGCCGCCCCGCGCGGCCGGGCCCAGAAGCTGGCCCGGCCCGGCGTCAAGCCGAAGCGGGCCTCGCGGCCCTCCAATCGGCGAACACCACGTTAGCCGCGGGCAAGCCGAGATCCGCCTTGGCCGCCAGCTCGACGATCAGCGGTGCGATCTCGCTGGGATCGGGCAGGGTCTCGGGGTCCTCGCCGGGGTAGGCCTCGGCGCGCATGCGGGTGCGCACGGCCCCGGGCTCCAGCAGGACGGCGCGGACCGTCGTGTTCTCAAGCTCGTCGGCCCAGGTGCGCACCAGATTCTCCAGCCCGGCCTTGGTCGCGCCGTAGGGACCCCAGAAGGCCTTCGGCCGGTGCGCCCGGCTGCTGGTGAGGAAGATGCCCCGCCCGGCGGGGGCGGCGCGAAGCAGCGGCTCAGTGGTGCGGATCAGCCGGTAGGCCGCGGTCAGGTTCACCGCCAGCACCCGGTCCCAGTGGGCGGGCTCGATGTGGGCGACCGGGGTCAGCGGGCCCAGGATGCCGGCGGCGTGGACCAGGACGTCGAGGCGGGCGAAGCGCTGGTGCAGGATGAACCCCAGCTGGTCGAGGGCCGCCCCGTCGGCGATGTCGAGCGGCGCCAGGGTGGCGGCGCGGCCGGTGGCGGCGCGGATCTCGTCGTCCAGCTCGGTCAGCGCGCCTTCGGTGCGGGCGACGGCGATGACCTGGGCGCCGGCCTTGGCCAGCGCCAGCGACGCGGCGCGGCCGATCCCGCGGCTGGCGCCGGTGACGAGGGCGATCTTGTCGGCGAGGGGCAGGGGCTCTGACATGGGCGGGTGTCTAGCCGCTCTGACCGTCCGTGTCAGGCCGCTTCGCATAGGTCTGGGCGATCAGGGCGCAGGCCATCAGCTGGATCTGGTGGAACAGCATCAGCGGCAGCAGCACCACGCCGGCCTGGGCCGGCGCGAACAGCACCCCGGCCATCGGCGCGCCGCTGGCCAGGCTCTTCTTCGAGCCGCAGAAGACGATGGCGATCTCGTCGGCCTTGGAGAAGCCGAGCGCGCGGGCCGCGTAGGCCGTGGCCGCCAGCACGATCCCCAGCAGGGCGGCGCAGATCGCCAGCAGCCGGACGAGGTCGAAGGCGCCGACCCTGGACCAGACGCCCTCGGTCACCGCGCCGGAGAAGGCGCTGTAGACCACCAGCAGGATCGAGCCGCGGTCGATGTAGGAGAGCAAGCGAGCGCGCGCCTTGACCCAGCCGCCGATCCAGCGGCGCAGCGCCTGGCCGGCGACGAAGGGCGCGAGCAGCTGCAGCACGATCGCCCAGACCTGGTCGGCGGAGACCGCCGCGCCTTTGGCGTGCATCAAGACGCCGACCAGCAGGGGCGTGAGGCCGATGCCGATCAGGTTCGAGGCCGAGGCCGAGGCGACGGCGGCGGCCACGTCCCCGCGGGCGATCACGGTGAAGCCGATCGAGCTCTGGATGGTGGACGGCAGGCAGCCCAGGTAGACGAGCCCGCCGGCCAGCGCCGGCGGGGTGATCCAGCCGGGCAGGGCGGCCGCGCCCAGCGAGAGCAGGGGAAACAACACGAAGGTCGCGCTCATCACCACCAGGTGGAGCCGCCAGTGGGTGAGCCCGCCGATCACCGCCTCGCGCGACAGCCGCGCGCCGTGCAGGAAGAAGACCAGGCCGATGGCGAGCTTGGTGATCCCATTGAAGTCGCGCGCGACCTCGCCCCGGGCGGGCGCGATCGAAGCCGCCGCGACCATCGCCAGGATCAGGACCAGGTACCCGTCGACCTTGAAGCGGCCACGCCAGCCGGTCCGCGCCGGGCGGACCGCGGCCTCCCCGCTCACGCGTCGACCAGGAAGGAGAGCTGCCGCTCCACCGCCTCGTTGCGGCCCTGGGCGATTTCCCGGTCGAGCAGGCGGGTGGGATAGTCGCCGGTGAAATAGTGGTCGGTGAACTGCGGGTTGGCCGCGTCGCGGGGGCCCGCCTCCATCGCCCAGTAGAGCCCGTCCACCGAGAGGTAGCCCATGGAATCCACGTTGAGGATCCTGGCGATCTCCTCGACGGGGTGGTTGGCGGCCAGCAGCTTCTCGCGGTCCGGCATGTCGATGCCGTAGTAGTCCGGCCACTGGATCGGCGGGGAGGCGGAGCGCAGGTGCACCTCCCTGGCGCCGGCCTCGCGCACCATGCGCACCACCCGCACCGAATTCGTGCCGCGGACGATGGAATCGTCGATCAGCATCACCCGCTTGCCGGCCAGCACCGCGCGGTTGGGGGCGAGCTTCATCCGCACCCCCAGCTCGCGCTGGCCCTGGGTCGGCTGGATGAAGGTGCGGCCCACATAGTGGTTGCGGATGATGCCCATCTCGAACGGCAGGCCCGCCTCCTGGGCGAAACCGAGGGCCGCCGGCACGCCGGAATCCGGCACCGGGACCACCACGTCGACTTCGGCCGGGGTCTCCTGGGCCAGCCGGCGGCCCATGCGCTTGCGCACCTCGTAGACCGAGCGGCCGTTCACCACCGAGTCCGGACGGGCGAAGTAGACGTATTCGAAGATGCAGGGCCGGGCCTGGCGGGCCGGGAAGGGCCGGAGGCTCTCGATCCCGCCCTGGTCGATGACCACCATCTCGCCGTGCTCGACGTCGCGCACGAAGCGGGCGCCGACCATGTCGAGCGCACAGGTCTCTGAGGCCAGGACGTACTTGCCGTCGAGCTCGCCCAGCACCAGCGGGCGGATGCCCAGCGGGTCGCGCACCCCGATCAGCTTCTTGTTGGTCAGCGCCACCAGGGCGTAGCCGCCCTCGATCTGCATCAGCGCGTCGATGAAGCGCTCGACGAAGCGCGGCTGCCGCGAGCGGGCGATCAAGTGCAGGATCACCTCGGAGTCCGAGGTCGACTGGAAGATGGCTCCCTCGGCCACCAGCTGCTCGCGCAGGGTCAGGAAGTTGGTCAGGTTGCCGTTGTGGGCGAGCGCCACCCCGCCGCTCTCCAGGTCGGCGAACATCGGCTGGACATTGCGGATGAAGGAGCCGCCGGCGGTGGAGTAGCGGGTGTGGCCGATGGCGAAGCGGCCCGGCAGGCGCGCGGCGAGGCTGCCGCCGCCGAAGGCGTCGCCCACCTGGCCCATGTGCCGTTCGGTGCTAAACCTCTGGCCGTCGAAGGCGGCGATGCCGCAGGCCTCCTGGCCGCGGTGCTGCAGGGCGTGCAGGCCGAGCGCCGTCAGGGCGGCGGCCTCGTCCACGTCGAAGATGCCGAACACCCCGCATTCGAGCCGGGGCGCGTCGTCGTCCGGATCACGCGGAGACCATCGCTCAAAACCCTGGCTCATCGGGATTTCTCCACCAGATCATCGATCCTGCCGCGATCGGCCGCGTCGTACCCTCCTGTCGCGTTTCTGTCACGTGGCGGTTCGCGCACGGCCCGGTCGAAGGCGGTCTTCAGCCGGCCTGCGACGTCCAGCCCGCGCGGCGCGGCCGCCTGCAGCAGCCGGCCCATGTCGCCGGCGAGCGGCCAGGTGCGCGCCCCGGTGATCCAGCGGGGCTGCAGGTCGGCAGGGGTGGCGGCGTTGAACATCAGGTAGAGGGCGCCCAGGACGACGAGACCCCGCACCAGGCCGATCAAGAGGCCGATGGTCCGGTCCAGGGCGCCCAGCACATCGGCCCTGTGGATGCGCCGCGCAAGCCCCGCGCCGACAAGTCGCAGGGCGACATATCCCACGGCGAAGACCCCCACCAGGGCGGCGAACACCGCCAGCCAGTGCGGGTGCACCAGGTGGGCCATCACCGGCGCGGTCCGCTTCAGGCCGAAGACCGCCAGCGCCGCCGCGCCCAGCAGGGCGGCCATGGCGGCCACCTCGCGCGCGGCGCCGCGGCTGAATCCCAGCGCCGCCGAGATCAGCAGCAGGCCCAGGACGATGTAGTCGAACTTGGTCACGTCGCGTCAGGTCCAGTCGGCTTCGCCGATGCGGCGGATGGCGTCGGCGAGCCGGGCCGCGCCGGTCACCTTCAGCGCCGCGGCGGCCACGGCGTCGGAGGGCCCCAGCGCCTGGCGGAAACCCAGCTTGGCGGCCTCCTTCAGGCGCGAGTCCATGCGGCTCACGGGGCGCACCTCGCCGGAGAGGGAGATCTCGCCGAACACCACGCAGTCCTGCGGCAGGGCCTCGTCGAGGGCGGAGGAGGCCAGCGCCGCCGCCGCCGCGAGATCGGCGGCCGGCTCGCTGATGCGCAGGCCCCCGGCGACGTTCAGATAGACGTCGCGATCGCCGAAATGCAGGCCGCAGCGGGCCTCCAGCACCGCCAGCGTCATGGCCAGGCGCCCGGAATCCCAGCCCACCACCGCGCGCCGCGGCGTGCCGTAGGCGGAGGGCGCCACCAGGGCCTGGAACTCCACCAGCACCGGCCGCGAGCCCTCGATGCCGGCGAACACCGCAGCCCCTGCGGCGCGCTCGCCGGAGGTGTTGAGGAACAGGGCCGAGGGGTTCTTCACCTCCAGCAGCCCGGCGTCGCCCATCTCGAAGACGCCGATCTCGTCGGTGGCGCCGAAGCGGTTCTTGGCCCCGCGCAGGATGCGGAAGGGATAGCCGCGCTCGCCCTCGAAGGCGAAGACCGCGTCGACCATGTGCTCGACCACCCGCGGGCCGGCGATGGCGCCCTCCTTGGTCACGTGGCCGACCAGGACCACGGCCACGCCGCGCTTCTTGGCCAGCCGCACCAGCTCGCCGGCGGCGGCGCGCACCTGGGTGACGGAGCCGGGGCCCGCCTCGTGGGCGTCGCTCCACATGGTCTGGATGGAGTCGATGACCACCAGGTCGAAGCGATCGCGCTTCAGGCCCTCGAGGATCTCGCGCAGCGAGGTCTCCGCCGCCAGCCGCACCGGCGCGTCGGCCAGGCCCATGCGCTGGGCGCGCCCGCGCACCTGCTCCACGGCTTCCTCGCCGGAGATGTAGGCGCATGCAACCCCCCGCCGGGCGGCGCTCGCCGCCACCTGGAGCAGCAGGGTCGACTTGCCGACGCCGGGATCGCCGCCCAAGAGGATGGCCGAGCCCGGCACGACGCCGCCGCCGCAGACCCGGTCGAATTCCTCGACGCCGGTGGCGATGCGCGCCGGCGGCGGGCTGGCGTCCTCCAGGCCCTCGAAGGCCAGCCCGCGCGTGCGCGCGCCCTTGGCCGGGGCCAGCGCGCCCGGCGGCCGGCTGTGGACCTCCTCGACCAGGGTGTTCCACGCCCCGCAGCCCGGGCACTGCCCAGACCATTTGGTCTGCGCCGACCCGCAGGACTGGCAGACATAAAGGGCGCCGTCGCGGGCCATGCACGCTCCTGATTCGGATGTCGACGAGTGTAGCCGAGGCGCCGGCCGTCAGGGGCAGGGCTGATCGTCGTCGGCGCCGCAGGGCGGAGCTACCCCGCGCCGCGCCAGGGCGGCTCGTGGGGGGGACCGGGCGCAAGGTCCACTCGTGGGCCTCGGCCATTCCATGAAGTCCTGCACGGCTGGGGTAGTGTCTCAATTTGAATTTCCAAGATAGCGAGCC
>CBJNAS010000220.1:0-5704 GCA_966434565.1 uncultured Phenylobacterium sp. | reverse complement strand
AGCCGGTGTTGTCCTTGCGCAGGCGCTTCAGCCCGTTCCAGACCTCGCCGTTCGGCAGCACCGCCTCCAGCCCTAGCACCAGGTGGCGCGCCATGCCGTAGCGCAGCACCTGGGTTCCCCCGGCGTTGGTCGAGACGAAGCCGCCCACCGTCGCCGTGCCCTCGGAGGCGAGCCCCAGCGGGAAGCGCCGGCGGATGCCGGCCGCAGCCTCGTGCACGGCGGCGAGCGTCGCCCCCGCCTCGGCCACCAGCACCTCGTCGTCGACGTCGATCTCGCGAATCGCCCGCAGCCGTTCGGTGGAGAGCAGGAGCTCGCCCTGCGGGATCTGGCCGCCGACCAACCCGGTATTGCCGCCCTGGGGCGTGATCGGCACCCCGGCCTCGGCGCAGACGCCGACCACGGCGGCGACCTGCGCCGTGGTCTTCGGCAAGGCCAGGAAAGGCGTCGCCCCCACCCAGCGGTCGCGCCATTCGAGCAGCTTGGGCGCCAGTCGCTCCGGGTCCTGGCTCCAGCCCCCCTCGCCCAGCACGGCCTTCAGGCGGGAGAGGACGTCGCTGGGAACGGGCGTGGTCATGGATCACAGGATAGCCCCGCCGCAGCCGCAAGGGGAACCTCCCGCGCCACCCCGCAGCTTCCTCATGCCGCATTCCCGGGTGACCAGCGTTCGCCTAGATGTCGGACGTTCGGGGAAAGCCAGCCTCGGGGATTATCACGTGCATTACCGCGTCTATGAGCTCGATCCGGCCGGTCACATCATGCGCGGTGACTGGATCGAGGCGGACAGCGACCATCAGGCGCAAACCCAGGCCAGGAGGCTGTGCGGCCGCGGCGCCGCCTGCATCGAGCTCTGGCAGGGCACGCGCCGGCTGGCCGTCCTGCCCTGTGAGGAGCCGGTGGCCTGACGCTTGCCTCTGGCGGCCGGGCCGCTAAGGCTCACGAAGCCCGAGCCACACGACCGGAGGGAGGTCGCCTTGCCCGACGATAGTCCCTCCGGAATGAAACTGGGCGGCGCGTTGAGGCCCACGGGCCTGGAGCCCAGCGCCGCCGCGGACTACGGCCGGATGGTCGAGGCCCAGGCCAAGAAGGCCTAACCGACGAATCCCGCCGCGCGCATCAGCCGGTCATTGATCGCCTCGCCCAGGCCGTGGCGCGGGATCGGCGCCACGGCGATGGCGGAGGGCCCGCTGCGGTCCGCCTCGCGCAGGAAGGCGAAGAGGTTGGCGGCGGCTTCCGCAAGATCGCCCGCGGCGCTGAGATTCCACACCCGCGCGCCGTCCGGAGCAGGACCGAAGGCGAGGTAGGCCTCGCCGGGCGCGGGCGCGGCCGCGTCCAGCCGCACCGGCGCCTGGGGCGCATAGTGCCGGGCCAGCCGCCCAGGCGAGCGTCTGGCGTCTGCCTCCGCCTCGGCCAGGGGGCCGATCAGGGCCTCGATCTCCGCGCGCGTGACCGCCCCTGGGCGCAGCAGGCGCGCCTCGTCCAGCAGGGCGACGACGGTGGATTCCAGCCCGACCGGGCAGGGGCCGCCGTCGAGCGCGGCCGCCGCGGCCCGGCCGGTCTCCTCGACCGCGTCGGCGAAGGTGGTCGGGCTCGGCCGGCCGGAGCGGTTGGCGGAGGGCGCGACCACCGGCCCGCCGAAGGCTTCCAGCATGGCGTGCGCCAGCGGGTGGGCCGGCGCGCGCACCGCCACCGTGTCCAGGCCCGCGCGCGCCAGGTCGCAGACCGCGGCCGCATCGGCGACCGGCAGGACGAGTGTCAGCGGCCCCGGCCAGAAGGCCTGGGCCAGCCGCTCGGCCCGTGCGTCGAACCGGGCGATGTGGCGCGCGGCGGCCGCATCGGCGATGTGGGCGATCAGCGGATTGAAGGCCGGTCGGCCCTTGGCCTCATAGACCGCGGCCACGGCGCGCGGGTCCGCGGCGTCCGCCGCCAGGCCGTAGACCGTCTCCGTGGGCAGGATCACCAGCCTCCCCGCCCGCAGGGCGGCGGCGGCCTCGGCGATCCGGGGGTCTGTCGGGACTTGGGTCATGCCGGGCTGGTGACATCGCGCAGGCGCGGGGACAAGCCCCCTTACCCTCGCTGCACTTGGAGCGGCCGCGCCCTTGGCCTAAACAGCCCAAGTTCTTCCGATCTCGCAGGCTGACCCATGACCTTCCGCGCGCCCGTCCGTGACCTGGCCTTCGCGCTCAAGACCGCGGGCTTCGAGGGCCTGCTGCAGCGGGCCTATCCGGATACGGACTTCGACACCGTCCAGGCGATCCTGGAAGCGGCGGGCGACTTCGCGGGCGACGTGCTGGCGCCCTTGAACCGCGTCGGCGACACGGTGGGCGCCCGCTACGCGGACGGCAAGGTGATCCCGGCCCCCGGCTTCGGCGACGCCTACCGCGCCTTCGCGGAGGGCGGCTGGACCTCGCTGACCGCCGCCCCCGAGCACGGCGGCCAGGGCCTGCCCAAGGCCGTCGAGCTGGCCGTCTCCGAGATCGTGCAGTCGGCCAACATGGCCTTCGCCCTGTGCCCGATGCTGAGCCTGGCGGCGATCGACGCCCTGACGCAGCACGGGACCGAGCGGCAGAAGCGGCTGGTGCTGCCGAAGCTGGTCTCCGGCGAATGGACCGGCGCCATGGTGCTGACCGAGCCCCAGGCCGGCACCGACCTGGCGGCGCTGGCGGCGCTGGCCACGCCGGACGGCGAAGGCGGCTACACCCTCTCGGGCCAGAAGATCTTCATCACCTGGGGCGACCACGACATGACGGACAACCTCGTCCATCTGGTCATCGCCCGCACGCCCGACGGCCCGCCGGGGGTCAAGGGCATCAGCCTGTTCCTGGTCTCCAAATACCTGATCGCCGAGGACGGGCGCCTGGGCGAGCGCAACACCTTCCAGCCGGCCTCCATCGAACACAAGATGGGCATCCACGGCTCGCCGACCTGCGTGATGATCTACGAGAGCGCCAAGGCCGAGCTGGTGGGCCAGCTGGGCGAAGGCCTCGCCCACATGTTCATCATGATGAACGCCGCGCGCCTGGAGGTGGGCGTGCAGGGCGTGGCGATCGCCGAGCGCGCCTTCCAGCATGCGCTGGCCTACGCCCAGGAGCGGCGGCAGGGCCGCGCGGTCTGGTCCGGCGATTATCCGGCGGCGATCTGGGACCATCCGGACGTGCGCCGCACCCTCATGCTGATGAAGGCGAAGATCGAGGCTGCGCGGGGCATCTGCCTGACCACAGGCGTGCTCGCCGACCTCGCCAAGCTCGCGCCCACTGAGGAGGAGCGCGCCGCCGCCCAGGCCCGCTGGGACCTGCTCACGCCCATATCCAAGGCCTGGTCGACAGACGTGGGCGTCGAGGTCGCCTCCGCCGGCGTGCAGGTGCACGGCGGCATGGGCTTCATCGAGGAGACCGGCGCGGCCCAGTTCTACCGCGACGCCCGAATCGCCCCGATCTACGAAGGGACCAACGGCATCCAGGCGATGGACCTCTCCGGCCGCAAGCTGAAGCTCTACGGGCCGGCGATGCGCGAGCTCTGCGCCGAGATCATGCTGACCGCCGAGGGCCTGACCGAGAGCGCCGAGCTGGCCCCGGTCGGCCGCCGGCTGGCAGCGGGCGCCGCGGCCCTGGAGCGCGCCACCGACTGGCAGATCGCCCACCAGGGAACGGAGAGCCTGCTGGGCGCCACCACCTACCTGAAGCTGGCCGGCGACGTGGTCGGCGGCTGGTTCCTGGCCCGCCAGGCGCTGGCCGCGCAAGGGTCCGAGGCGCCCTGGCTACAGGCCAAGCTCGCCGTGGCGCGCCTGTTCGCCAGCCAGGTGCTGTCGCAGGCGCCGGGCCTGGCCGACGCGGTCGCCGAGCCGCTGCCGGAGATGGCGGCGATCGCCCCCGACGCGCTCGCCAGCTGACGCGCTCGCCGGCTGACGTGGCGCTGGACGGCTTCTTCGCCCGCCATCCGGTCGAGGTCGCCCGCGACCTGATCGGCTGGACGCTGATGGTGGACGGCGCGGGCGGGCGGATCGTCGAAACCGAGGCCTACCATCACGAGGAGCCGGCCTCGCACAGCTTCGCCGGGCCCTCGCCGCGCAACGCCGCGATGTTCGGGCCGGTCGGGCGCGCCTACGTCTACCGCTCCTACGGCGTCCACTGGTGCCTGAACCTGGTCTGCGGCGAGGACCCTGGCAGCGCCGTCCTGCTCCGCGCCCTGGAGCCTCTGGCGGGGATCGAGCTGATGCGCCAACGGCGCGGGCTGTCCGAGCTGCGCAGCCTCTGCTCCGGCCCAGGCAAGCTCTGCCAGGCGCTGGCGGTCACCCGCGCGCACGACGGCCTGCCGCTGGACCAGGCGCCCTTCGCCCTCGCCCCCGGCCCGCGCAGCGGGATCCTCGCCGGGCCCCGGATCGGCATCAGCCGCGCCGCCGACCTGCCCTGGCGGTTCGGCGAGGTGGGGTCGCGATTCGTGAGCCGGCCGTTTCCGCCGCCCAAAGCCGTCATCCCGGTCTCGCGCAGCGGTTGTCCGGAATGACAGCCGAGGTTCAGTGGCCGAACGCGCGCGCCAGGTCCAGCATTCCCCGCCCATAGGCCGCTTCGCTTGCGGGCTGGGCGATCGGCCGCGCCGCGGCCAGCAGCCGCTCGGCCGCCTCGGGCCCGGTGAGCTCCGGGTGCGCCTCGAGCATGAGGGCGACCGCGCCGGCGACATAGGGGGCGGCGAAGGAGGTGCCGGTCGCGTAGGCGCATTTCGTTCCGCAGTCGGTGAGGATGAATTCTCCCGGCGCCAGCACATAACGCGCCCGGGCGTCGCCGGCCCGGTTCGTCCAGGGCGTGGCTGCGCCATCGACGCCGACGGCGCCGGCCACGACCATCGCGGCGGCGAACCTGGGATCGGATGCGTAGCGGGCCGGCCAGGCGGGCGCCGGCAGGGCGTCGTTGCCGGCCGAGACCACCACCACCGCCCCGCTCGCGACCACCCGGGCGAGCGCCGCCTCGAAGGCGGCGCCCAGGGGATGCTGGGCCTGCATCGGCAGGACGATGATGCGCGCCCCGTGGTCGGTCGCATAGTCGAGCGCGCGGGCCACGTCGCTCGGCCAGAAGGCGCATTCGCCCTTGTAGCCGCCGTCCATGTCGGCGCGGATCTCCAGCAGGGTGGCGCGATAGGCGAGGCCGACGATGCCCTCGCCGTCCAGCCGGGAGCCCAGCGGCTCGGCCACCCAATCGCCGTGCGGGTCGTGCAGGTGCGCCAGCCGCACCGGCACCACGTCGGCTGACTCCCGCGAGAGATTGCGCCCGAGGTCGGCCTTGCGCTTCTCCACCCCACAGTCGACCAGGGCCACGCGCACCCCGCGGCCGGTCCAGCCCGCCGCGTAGGCCGCCTCCGCGCCGATCGCGTGCAGCGCCCAGCTTCGGCGGTATTCCAGGCTGTCGAGCCGCGGCGTCGGGATGCGGTTCCACGGCCAGGCCTGCGCGGCCGGAGCAACGCCCGAGGCGACGGCGACCGCCACGGCGATCGCCCGCACGCTCCAACCTAAGCCCTTGAACACTAGGACCTCTCTGGGTTCTTCCCGCCAGAATGGCCCTGCGCCGCGGGGCAGACAAGCGCCTGTGGGGTCAGATCTCCGCCAGCAGGTAGTCGGCCGAGGAGACCTTGAACTCGCCGGGGGCCTCGAGGTTGAGCTGAGTCACCACCCCGTCCTCGACGATCATCGAATAGCGCTGCGAGCGCTCGCCCATGC
>CBJNAS010000219.1:0-5728 GCA_966434565.1 uncultured Phenylobacterium sp. | reverse complement strand
CGTGAACAACGCCGCCTCCGCCGGGCTGCAGGCGGAGGGCGTCTATGATCTCGACGCCGCTCACAAGCTGCGGGCCGGCCTGGTCGTCACCGCTCGTCGCGACGCCAGCGTCGCCAGCTACCTGGCGCTCCCCGTCGGACCCGACCTGCGGCAGCTGAGCGAGCTTCCGACCCTGCTGGCGGCCAGCGAGGTGGCGCATCGGACCGAGAGCAGCCTGTTCGCCCAGGACGAATGGCGGCCGTTCGCGTCGCTCACAGTGAATGTCGGCCTGCGCTTCGACAAGGTGTCGGGCCAGGGCGGCGGCTCGCAGGTCAGCCCGCGGCTGAACGCCGTCTGGCAAGCGACCGCCGCGACCGCCGTGCACGCCGGCTACGCCCGCTACTTCGTCCCGGCGCCCGACCTCGACCAGGCGGGCTGGCCGCAACTGCTGGCGGGCACGAGCGGCGCGGCCCCCGGCCCCGCCTCAGCGCCGGCGCGAGGCGAGATCGACGACTATTTCGACCTCGGCGTCGAGCAGAGCCTCGAAGACCTGAAGCTTGGCGTCGACGCGTACTGGCGCGACGCTGCGAACCTGCTGGACGAGGTGCGGGTCGGCTCGACCGCGCTCAGCCGGCCGTTCAACTTCGCCGACGGGCGGGTCCGCGGCGTGGAGTTCAGCGCCATCTACGCCGACGGCCCCCTGACCGCCTGGGCCAACATCGCCGTGGCGAGAGCCGAGGGACGACGAATCGTCTCGGGGCAGGCGGCCTTCACTCCGGCCAAGCTCCGTCTTCTCGCGGATCGTTTCACGCCGATGAACAGCGACCAGACCGTGACCGCCTCCTTCGGATCCACCTATCGCTGGCGAGCGCTGCGGCTGTCAGCCGATGCCGTCTACGGCAGCGGCTTCCCGCGCACCGCAACCGACGGCGTGCCCAACGCGGCGCGCCTGCCGGCCGAGGTGCTGGTGAACGTATCGGTCGTGTACCGCCTCGACGGTCTCCGAGACCGGCCCCTCGACCTGCGCGTCGACGTGAACAACCTCTTCGACGCTCGCTATGCGCTGCGCGACGGGACGAGCCTCGGCGGCGGAAATCCGCTGTGGGCTCCCCGACGCGGCGTCATCTTTGGTCTGGAACAGCAATTCTAGCTCGCCAGACTTCGGGAGCTGCGCAACGAAACCGCGGCCGCTCGGATTTAACGCCATGAGGCGAGCTCATGGCGTTTTCGAGTTTTAGCCTGCGCCGGCTGATCTGGCCCGTCTGGTCGTGGACCGCATCCCTTCGGGACGGTTCCAGGAAGACCGGTTTGGCGCTTGGGAAGAGCGCTGCAAGGCGCGCGGCCCGCGCCTCGATTCGCGCGGCTCAGGAGGCGGCGGCGACCACCCGCTCGACCAGAGCAGAACCGTCGCATACACCGCGACGATCCTGAGCGTGACGGTCGGGGATCGGCGATGCGCCTCCACCTCGCCGAACGGCTCATCTGATCTTCACGCGAAGGAAGCCCATGAAGGACGTGGGGCTGCCCCCATAGGCTGGTTTGATCGCGGACGGGACGACATCGACGGTCCCGACGCCGCCTACGCCCAGCGCCAGGTGGTGGGCGACCGGAATGTCGTAGACGTAGCCGAGGCTCATCTCGGAAACGCGGAATACGCGCCCCGCGAGGGGGGTGGACGCCTCGAACAGCTCGTCCTTCTGCGCGGTCTCGGCCCGGCCGAAGATGGTATGTCGTCCCCAGGCCGCGGCGGACTCCAGCAGCACCGCGTTCAGCCTGTGACCAGGCGCGTTGTTGTTTCGCCCCCAGGCCAAGGTGGTTTGCCAGTTCCCGTTTGAAAGCGTGTGGTTGTAGGTGGCCGAGGCCGTGACGCGGTGCTGGTTGACGTCCGGCTCGAGCTGCTCCGGGCTCTTCAGAAATCCGTAGCTCGCCTGGAACGCCCAGTTGGATGTGGGATTCCAGCTCAGCCGACCGGAATAGGAATCGAGCCGAATCGGATCGAAATCCCAGCGGAATTGGTCCGGCTCGCGGCCGGTGAACGCCGAGCCTTCCAGCTTCCAGGCGCCGTGGACGACCCCGGTCGTCACGACCCCGTAGGTGATGTGGGTGGAGTCCAGCCAGTGATGGCTGATCGGCGCGGCGGGGCTGCCCATGCCGGAAAACCGATGCATGAAGGTGACCGGCCCAAGCGCGGGCTCGCCCGGATAGGCGACGTAGAGGAAGGCGGAGGACGCGTGACCGACCGGGACGCTGTAGGTCGCCGAGAGTTCCATGAAGAGGTCGTGCGGGTGCTGCCGGTCGATTAGCAAGTCCCTGCCGTTGGCCGTCTCTCCGGTCTGAAGCAGCAGCGGATAGCCGCGCTTGCCCATCGACGGGTCGAGCGACAGCATGGACCGAAGGCTCAACGTCCCCGGCCCGGCCGCGCGTTGCCCCATAATCATCAGCATGCTTTCGCTGAAGGTCTGGTTGTCGCCGCGCGGGCCGCCCTGATGGTCGTAGACCAGGTCCGCGAACCCGTGGACCATCCCTGTCCAGCCGCCAGCCTCCCAGTGCAGACCCTCCATCGGCGTGGAGTCCGGCTGCCAGGCGGTGCCGGAGGCGTCGCGCATCATGGAATAGCGGCCAAGCGACCCGGCCATCGCCGCCATGCCGGGCGTCATTTCCATGCCGGGCATGTTCATCGGCATGTCCGGTATGGCGCCCTCGCCGGAACCGGCGCCGTGCTGATCGTCGCCTTGGGCGGACGGCTGTTGCGGGGATGGCGTGTTCGGCTGACCCGCAGGCGCCTGGCCGTGCTGCATGCCCGGCATCCGTTGCATGTCCTGCGCGAAGGCGGGGGATCCAGCCGAGATCGCTGCGCCTGCGGCGAGGGCGGCGGCAGTCGGCAAAATTGAGCCGCGCATGCCGCGCCGCTGATCAATGGCGTTCATCTCACACCCACCTTGCTGCGTGGGCCGCAGCCGTCCGCGATCAGTCGCCCACGGTCAACACGCGAGCGAAGGCGGGCTGCGCGATGTCCGAGGTCGCCACAATGCGGTCCGCGCAACATAGATGAACGGCAACTAACGACGGGGCTCAGACACCACTCAGCCCAAATGGCGTTTTCTTCTCCTGCGCCTTGATGGCGGAGGAGGTTGAATCGATGAAGAAGCTTGTTCTGGCGGCGCTCGCGGCGACGTCGCTGATGGTGGTGGCGGCGCCCGCCCTGGCTCACGAGGGTGAAGACGACGACTGGACCGTGGAGTCCTACGGCAGTTTCAGCCAGCAATATCACCACATCTGGGACGGCATTCAGCACGGCCTGTCCGACGGCTCGTACACGCCGCGCGAGGCCCAGTATTTCTACCGGCAGCTGCGCTATATCCAGGCCCGGGCCGACTGGGAGCAGCGCACCGGCCAGTTCGATCCCGAGGAGATCAGCGACCGGCTGAACGACCTGCATGAGCGGATGCACATCGCTCACCAGCGCGGCCATGAGCGGCTGGACAACGGTGGCTATGGCTATGGCTACAGCTACGGCTATCAGCCCTACGGCGAGTACCGCCGCTGGTAGACAGCGACCAAGCCCCCTCGACTCCTGCCGCGCGGGATGCGCGCCTCCTTGCGCGCATCCCTCCCAATACCCCCTCAAGGACCTGACCTATGAAGCTCAGACTGATCGCCGCCGGCGCAGCGCTCGCGCTCGCGGGCCTCGCCACCGAGGCCTCCGCCCACGCCCACCTGCTCACGTCGAACCCGCCCGCGAACGCCGCCGTACCGGCGCCCAAGCAACTCACCCTGAAGTTCAGCGAAAAGCTGCAGCCGAAGTTTTCCGGCCTCTCCGTTTCAATGCCGCAGAGGAACAATATGGCGACGCCGGTGAAGGTGGCGGTGGCCAAGGACGGCAAGAGTCTGGTCGCCACGCCGGCCAAGCCCCTCTCGGCGGGGGTCTACAAGGTGAGCTGGCACGCCGTCACCGCCGACACCCACCGCGTCCAGGGCGCCTACACCTTCACGGTGCGCTGAGACGGTGGACGCCACGCTGGTCCTAATTCGCCTCACGGCCTTCGCCGCCGGGATGGCGCTGTTCGGCGCGCCTCTGTTCGTCCTTTATAGCGGCCGCGTCGAGGAGGTCGCGCCGAGGCGGCTCAAGCGTCTGCTTACCGCCGCGGCCGCGCTCTCGGCGGTTGCGGCAATCGCCTCCCTGATCGTCCAGACCGGCCAGATGGCCGGCGACCCGGCGGCCGGCCTCGACCCCGCCACGCTGCGAGACGTGATCGCGGGCGGCGGCTTCGGCGTCTCGATCCTCGTGCGGCTGGGCGCGGCTCTGCTGGCGCTCGGATGTCTCGCCGCACTCCCGGCCAGGCGCCCTCTCTGGGCGCTCGCTGCCGCGGCGGGCGCGATCGGCCTCGCCGCTCTGGCCTGGGCTGGACATGGCGCGGCGAACGAAGGCTGGGCAGGGGTCGCGCACACGGCGGCGGACGTCGCCCACCTGCTCGCCGCCGGCGTCTGGCTGGGCGCGCTGCTGATGTTTGTACTTTTGCTCGTCGCCCGAACGCCCAGCCCGGCCGAAGTCGGAACCTTGCATCGCGCGCTCAAAGGGTTCTCGGGCGTGGGCTCAATCGTCGTGGCCGTGATCGTCGTCTCGGGCCTCGTGAACAGCTGGTTCCTCGTGGGCCCCAGCCACCTCGGAGACCTTTTGGCGTCGCTTTGGGGCCAGCTCCTGCTCGTCAAGCTGGCGTTCTTCGCCGCGATGGTGGGGTTCGCGGCGCTCAACCGGTTTCGTCTGACGCCGCGGCTGGAGGCCGCCGCCGCCGATTCGCGCGCGGCGTTATCGGCGCTCCGCCGCAGCGTGGCTCTGGAAACCGGGGCGGGCCTCGCGGTCCTCACCCTGGTGGCGTCCCTCGGCGTCCTCGCCCCGCCTGCCTCGGCCTGAGAGCGAGCTCCATTCGCGGCGGACCGCCGGCCGCTGGGCAGACGCGCTTCGGACTGCATCCCCTAAAGCCGCAATGATTCAAAGCGTTCAGCATGCATTCAGGCGCGTGAGCGCTCTGTGATGACGTGGGACGCCAACAGCCGAGAATTCAGAAGGAACGGCTTTGATGTTGAAGTCCATACTGCTGGCGAGCGCGATCGCTTTCACGATCCCGGCCGGCTCCGCCCTGGCCCACGACAATGGGGATTGGTGGGGCGACCAAGCCGAACACGACAGCTTCCACGACGACCTCGACGCGGCGCACGAAGCGGCGCACGAGCGCGGCTTCTGGAGCCCGGGAGAGCACGCGGCCTATCACCGAGCGTTGCGCGACATGCACCGGGAATTCCACTACGACCATCCGGACGCCTACAACGACATCCCGCCTCCGAGCCGGCGCTATCCGAGATGGTACAGCCGGCCCTACTACGGCTACGGCTATGCGCCGTCGTACGGCTACCGACCCTATTACGGCTCAGGCTGGTCGTTCAGCTTTGGCGGCGGTTGGTGAGAGCCGTGGCCGCGTAGCCGCGGCCAATCCTGCCAACACCGCCGGCGATTTGAGGCCCGGTCTTGCCGAAGCGCCACCGTGGGTCATGACGGGTTCATCTCCTGCGGTGCTTCATATCTGTCGCAGTGCTGATCGGCAGGACATTCCGTCCCAAAGCCCTGAAGATCCGCGCTGCGGAACAACGGCAACGCTTGGCCGTTGAATGGTCGCGCTTCCTTTGACACACGAGGTCAGCGCGCTGGTCGAGCGGGCCCAGCTCTCCTTTTGCCCCCGCCCGGGCAAAGCTT
>CBJNAS010000218.1:0-5732 GCA_966434565.1 uncultured Phenylobacterium sp. | reverse complement strand
CTGACCGACATGACCACCGACGGCGAGCGGATGGTCATCGAGTGCAAGGCGGGTGTGAACCCGCAGGCGCTGCTGGCCGATCTCTACCGGCTCACCCCGATGGAGGTGTCGTTCGGCATCAACAACAACGTGTTGGTGAACGGCAAGCGGGGGAACATCCCCTCCTATTGCCGGAAGGCTGGCGATTTGGTGCAGGTGCCCGACCCCCCCCGCAACATGGCCCTGGTGTTGGAAGCCCTGCAGTCGTCCGAGCGCGACACCCCCGACTACGTCACCCTCGACGCCAAGGCGATGAGCGCCACCTTCGTCCGGGCCCCGGAACTGGCCGAAGTGCCGTATCCGGTGAAGATGGAGCCGAACCTGGTGGTCGAGTTCTACGCGTCGTAAGACGACGCATCACGCGAAGATGCGAAGGGCCTCGGAGCGATCCGGGGCCTTTTCCATTTGCACCGCCAAGAGCAGGTCGCGAGGACAGATTTGCGCAAGGGATTCCACGAGCCGGTCGAGAAGCCGCGCCGCTTCTACAAGACCGTCGAGGTGGCGCAGGCCGAGGGCGGCTTCGCCGTCCTGCTGGACGGGCGGGCGCTGCGCACGCCGGGCGGGACGCGCCTGAGGCTGCCGACCCGCGCGCTCGCCGAGCAGGTGGCCGAGGAGTGGGCGGCCCAGGGCGAGACCGTCGAGCTGGCGCAGATGCACGCGACGCGGCTCGCCAACACCGCCTTCGACACCATCGGCGGCGCGCGCGAGGCCACCGCCGACCAGATCGTGCGCTATGCCGGCGCCGACCTCCTGCTCTACTTCGCCGAGGAGCCTGCCGGCCTGGTGCAGCGCCAGACCGAGCGCTGGGGCCCGGTGCTGGAGCGCGCCGAGGCCGAGGCGAGGCTGGCCTTCGTCCGCGCCTCGGGCGTGATGCACCGGGAGCAGCCGCAGGAGAGCCTGGAGGCGGTGCGCCGTATCGCGCTCTCGCTGGACGACTTCGGCCTGGCGGGGCTGGCCTTCGGGGCGGCCCTGTTCGGCTCGGCGATCCTGGCGATCGCCCTGCAGCGCGGCTGGCTGGACGGCGTCCAGGCCTTCGAGCTGTCGCGCCTGGACGAGGCCTGGCAGGAAGAGAAATGGGGCGTCGACGACGAAGCCGCCGAGCGCGCGGAGCACCTGCGCGAGGAGGCGCAGATGCTGGAGCGCTGGTTCGGAGGCCTCGCCCGGGGCTAGCTGCGAGCGCGACGGCGCACCATCGGGAAGAGGGCGAAGGCCAGCTGCGCGAGCAGGCCCAGCAGCAGCCCGGTCTGACCATTGGTCAGGAAGTATTCAACGACGGCGCCGCCATGGGCGACGGAGGCCACCGCAGCCTCCGCCGCGATCAGCACCGCCAGCGCCACGCCGCCCATGATCAGGCGGTCGATGAGCTTTTCCGAGACGTCGAGCCGCTCGGCGACCCAGCCGCAGGCGGCCCAGGAGACCGCCAGCATGACCGGCGCCTCCAGGATCACGGCCACGAACTCGCCGGCCAGGGGGGAGATCCAGAAGGTGCGGACCGCGCCGAACGCCAGCGCCGCGCCGAACACGACGGCGCAGTACAGAAGTCCAGCCTTGATGGCCCGTCGTTCGAGCATGGGCGCCCCGGTTGGCGCAGAGCTTGAGCCAGGCTGACTTGCTACAAGTTCCCCGAGGTGGGGTCGACGAGCCGGAACAACCCTGACCGCGCCGTGTTCCACAGCCCGCGCGGGCGCCGGGCGCCCGCAACGAGCCGAAAGATGCGGAGGACAGCGTCATGGCCGACAGGTGGATGGATGAACGCGACCGGGATTGGCGGGACCGCGACTGGCGGGGTTCCGAGAGGACTGGCCGCAGCTACGGGCGCGACGATGACGCCCGGCGGTGGCGCGAGGAGCGGAGCTGGGCGAGCGGGTCGGACGAGGAGGGCGGATCCTATGAAGATCCTGGCCGCCGGCGGACTTACGGCGAGGACGACGAGGGCAGGGAGGACCGCCGGCGCGCGGATCTGACGTCCGGCGGCCGGACCTATGGCGCGGGCGGAGCCTACGGCGGCGGCGCACGCTATGGCCGGTCCGGCGGTGGCTACGGCGGCGCCCCCAGGTTCACGCCCCAGGACTACACCGGCCGCAGCTACGAGGCGGGCCGCGGGGACTATGGCGCGTCGTCACGCCAGGCCTACGGCGGCCAGCAGGACTGGCGGCGCGAGGAAGGCTATGGCGAGCGGCGCCAAGACTGGGATGTCCAACGCCGCTATGACCAGGGCTACCGTGGGCGCGGCTATGAGGAGCCCGGCGAGCGGGAGCGCTGGGAGGAGCGGCGCGGCCGCGGCGAGGGCGGCGGCGACTTCTTGCAGCGGGCCGGCGAGCGGATCAGCGCCTGGTTCCGCGGCGACCGCGACGAGCGCCGGGACGAGGGACCGCGCCGCTACAGCGCCGATTTCGGCCGCGAGGCCCGCTGGAGCGTGCCTGACCGTGATCACCGCGGCGTCGGACCCAAGGGCTACAAGCGGTCGGACGAGCGGATCAGCGAAGAAGTGCACGAGCGCCTGACCGAGGACCCCTGGGTGGACGCCTCGAACGTCCACGTCGAGGTCAAGGGCGGCGAGGTGACCCTGTCCGGCCAGGTCGACAACCGCGAGTCCAAGCACCGCGCCGAGCGGCTCATCGAGGACATCTCGGGCGTCGGCCACGTGCAGAACAACCTGCGGGTCAATCCGAGCACGCTCACCGGCGCAGGCCGCGGCTACGGCTCGAGCGCCCTGGAGGCCGAGATGCGCCGCAACGCCGAAGCCGGCGATGGCGGCGCGGGCGCTCCCGCTGCGCAGGCCGGCAAGGGGACCGCAGGCGGCCAGAGCGGCGCCACCAGGCGCTGAACCGCCTCGCCCACCGGGGCTCCCGGATGCGCACGTCTGCGCCGAACGCCCCCTCCGTCTCCCGCCTTGCGGCGGGATCCACCTCCCCCGCTGCGCGAGGGAGGATCTGGAGCGCCAAGATGCTCCCCCGCGCAGCGGGGGAGCTGGCGCCGAAGGCGACTGAGGGGGCGTCACCCGGGAGGGGGAGCCGTCAGTAGGCGAAGGCCCGGTAGCTCTCCTCCTCGCGGGCGGCCTCGGCCCGGGTCGCGAACACCGGATTATGGCGCAGCCAGCGTCGGGCCCGCTCGGGCATGGCGGCGAGCACCTCGGCGGGAACGCGGATGCTCACCTCCGGCCGAAACAGCCAGCGGCGGGAATAGCCGATCACCACCATCGGCCGCGGCGTCCGGGTGCGGTTGGGCGTGCCGCGATGGATGTGGCGCACGTCGCGGATCATCACGTCGCCGCGGTTCATGTGGGCCCGCACCAGCGGGATCTCGCCGCGCGCGATCCGCGCCAGGCCATCGGGCTTGGACAGCATGTGGGAGCCCGGCGCATATTCCATCGGCCCGTTCTCCTCGGTCACATCGACCAGCGGGAAGTTGACCGCCAGCTGGTAGGGCGGGGTCTCGACGCCGGTCTCTGGGAACAGCAGCTGGGTGTCGCGGTGCAGCTCCTGGTAATCGGAGCCCATGAGCGGCGTGTCGCTGGCCAGCTGGCACATCACGCCGTCCGCGCCCACCAGGTCCTCGACCACAGCCATGATGGCGTCGTTGTCGATGATCGCCGGATCGGCCCAGAGGTCCTGGAACGGCAGGGTGACGTAGTGACGGTGCGCGCCGCGATTGGGATCGTCGCCTTCCCGCGCCACCGCGGCTTGCAGCAGGGGCTGGAACGCGGCGTTCCAGGCGTCGATCGTGGCCACCGGGATCAGGCCGCGCAGGAGGGTGACGCTGGTCTCGCGGACCTCGTCGGCATGCGCCCTGGTTTGGGCCGGCGTGAGTTGCATGGGATGCGCCCTTCCTTCGGACGGGAAGGTCGCGAGCTTACCGCCGCCCCTCCAGCCACGCTTTGCGGGCGGATCGTCGCACTCAGCCTCACTCAGCCCGGGGCGTTCAGCGTCTCCGCCTCGCCGCGGCCGAGCGGATCGGGGAGGGGCTCGCCGTCGGTCGTGAACTGCAGCGAGACCGAGTTGATGCAGTAGCGCAGCCGGGTCGGCGGCGGGCCGTCGGGGAAGACGTGGCCCTGGTGGCTGTCGCAGCGCGCGCAGCGGGTCTCGATGCGCACCATGCCGTAGGAGGTGTCGCGCACGGCCTTCACATGCGCCTCGTCGAAGGGCGCCCAGAAGGAGGGCCAGCCGGTGCCGCTCTCGAACTTGGTCGCATGCCGGAACAGCGGCAGGCCGCACAGCCGGCAGCCGTAGACCCCGTCGTCCTTCTGGTCGAGCAGCCCGCCGCAGAACGGCGCCTCGGTGCCGTGATGGAGCAGGACGTCGGCCTCCTCGCGGCTGAGCGTGGCCTCGAGCGCGCGGCGTTCCTCGGCCGAGGGCGGGGTGAGGTCGAAGCCGGAGGGGGAGAGCTGGGTCATGCGGGGAATTTAGGGCGGGCGGGGGCCTTACGATACCTGACCCTTGATCCGATTTTGCGGGGACCCAGGCTTTTTTGTTTCCCGCGGAGCGGGTCTCGTCCGCCCGGACAGAAAAAACCTGGGTTCCCGCATTCGCGGGAATGACCGGAGTTCTTTCAGATCGGCGCTTCGGCAACCTCCACCGGCCCGAACACGTCAACGAAGCTGGCCCTCAGCGCCTCGTCGGCGTCGTCGAGGCTCGCCGTGTGGCCGAGGTCGAGCAGGCTGGTGACGCCGTGCTCGGTCTGGCCGCAGGGGACGATGCCGGAGAAGTGGGTCAGGTCCGGCTCGACGTTGAGCGCGATCCCGTGGAACGACACCCAGCGGCGCAGCTTCACGCCGATGGCGGCGATCTTGTCCTCGCGCGGCGGCAAGCCGGGGACCCGGCGCTCCACCCAGACGCCGACGCGGCCCTGGCGGATCTGGCCGTCGACGCCCAGGCGGGCCAGCGCGCCGATGATCCAGGCCTCCAGCGCCGCCACGAAGCCGTGCACGTCCTGGCGCCTCGCCCTCAGGTCCAGCATGACGTAGGCCACCCGCTGGCCTGGGCCGTGGTAGGTGAACTGGCCGCCGCGCCCGCTCTTGAACACCGGGAAGCGCCCGGGCGCGAGCAGGTCGTGGGCCTTGGCCGAGACCCCGGCGGTGTAGAGCGGCGGATGCTCCAGCAGCCAGACGAGCTCGCCGGCCTGGCCCTCGGCGATGGCGGCGGCGCGCGCCTCCATCGCCTCGACCGCGGCGGGGTAGTCGACGTAACCGCGCGAGACCGCCCACCCGGCCGGGACGGCGTCGGCGCGGCCGAACGACGGAGAAGGCGGTGCGGCGTTTAACGGCTGGTCAAGCATGTCGCCGACAACATGGGGCGCCGGCCGCTTCGGGCAAAGCCGGCCAGGTGATTCTGCGGGGGCGTCGTCGGGTGAGCCAGGTCAAGGCGGTCAATGTCGAGATCCAGATCGTGCTGGGCCGCGCCACCCTGCCGATGGCCCAGCTGCTGCGGATGGGCCGCGGCGCGGTGATTCCCCTGGACGCCGGCGTCAGCGACGAGGTCTGGATCCTCGCCAACAACCACCCGATCGCCCGCGGCGAGATCCAGATCAACGACGACCGCATCGCCATCGCCGTGACGCGCGAGGCCGACGTCTACGACTACATGGCCGGCGCGTCCTCCTGACGCGGAACCTCTTCACAAAGTCCCCCGCGTTTGCTACCCCCCGCGCCTCACCACGAGCGGTCGTGGCGGAATTGGTAGACGCGCAGCGTTGAG
>CBJNAS010000217.1:0-5749 GCA_966434565.1 uncultured Phenylobacterium sp. | reverse complement strand
AGCAGGGTGAACACGGCGCCCGCGACCGCCGCGAACGTGAAGCAACCTTGGTGAACGCGCATGACCGGACCTTGGGCGAGCGGCGGCTTCGTACTACGCCCTCCGCAGCGTTGCTATCGCGCGTGTTCGCGGCCGAATTGGTCGGCGTTAGGTCGCGAACGGCCCAGCGCCGCACGTTCGTGTTTTGTCCGCCCTGCCGCCGTCCGTGTCACAAACCCTGGTCCCTTTGTACGCCGATGTGGGAGGTGATCGAGAGCGTGCGCACGGCCATTAATTTTTAAAGTCTTGCCGTGACGCTGGCGAGCGCCCGCATTCGGGCAGTGGGAGAATCCCCGATGAGCATTTCAGCGGTTTCCGGCCCGGCCACGAGCTACGCGCCCGCCTCCACGCCAGCGCCCGCCGCGCCGGTCATGGATAACGACGGCGACTACGACAACGGAGCCCCGGACGTGAAGGCCGCAACGCCGCCAGGAGTTGGGGAGAAGGTCGACATCAAGGCCTGACGCCAAGGCGCCGAGCGCAAAGCGCTGCTCGGTTCTGAAGGAATCACCCCGCCGCCTGGAATAGCGGCGGGGTTCGACTCTTCATTGGGGCCTTCGCCAGCGTGGGTGGGAGCCTTCAGGCCGTGCGCTCGGCGCCAGGATGCCGGCCGGCGCGCTGCGGCAGAGCGATGATCAGAGCCACGATGGCAACCGCCAGCACCAGCGAGGCGATCGGACGGCTGATATCGAGGCCGCCCTTTTCGAGCGGCTTGTCGAAGAAGTCGCCGATCGTGGCGCCGAGCGGGCGGGTCAGGATGAAGGCCGCCCAGAACAGGAACACTCGGCTGAGGCGCGTCCGGTCGTAGATGAGCGCAAGGGCGAGCAGCCCCGCCCCGAAGACGAGCGCGCCGCCCGAATAGCCTGGCCCCGCGTCGGCCACCCAGTCGCCGAGCGCGGTGCCGAGCGTCTGCGAGAAGGTGATGGTGATCCAGTAGAAGGTCTCCTGACGCGGCCCGGTGACCGTGTCGACAGAGATGCTGCCGAGGGTGCGCCACCAGGCGAACAGGGACAGCAGAACACCGCCGAGCAGAAGCAACGAGCCGCCCGGATAGCCGATCCCAAGCGATCGCGTGCAAAAGTCGGCGAGGGTCGTGCCGGCGGTTGTCGAGGCGACGATCGTCGCCCAGTAGAGCCACGCATTGAAGCGCCGGGCGCGGATCTGCGCCCAGACCAGGCCGGCGAGCAGGAGCCCGAAAATCGCCGTGCCGACGAGATAGCCGTTGACCCCGAATTTACCTGCCTGCGAGGTGGTCTCCCCGAGCCAGGTCATCGACACGGCGTCGCCGCCCGTCTCGCCTAGCGTCGTGCAGAGGATCTTGATGATCCAGAAGCCGATTGTGACGGCGGGAACCTTCGTGAGGGCGTCCCTCCCGCGCGCATCCATGATCATCCTCGTCCAAGCAGCGCCGAACTGCGCTCGGCGGAACTGGCCGCTAGGCTTGCCGCCCAGAGAATTGCGGGGCTTCGGCCGCGACGTTGACGATCCTCAATGGAACCGCCCCGACCGGAGGCCGAGATTGCCGATTCTCAATGTGGCGGACACAGGGATTGGAACGGCTGGCGGGGAGGATGGCTGTGGACGGGCGTTATGGAGACAAACGTGAAGCAGATCCTCATCTCATTCCTTTGCGTAGCGGCGCTCGGCCTGACCGCCGGGGCCGCTCTGGCCAAGCCCGCTTCGGCCGCCAAGCCCTTCGCCGGACACGAGCTGTCGGCGCAGGCGAAGATCACTATGGCCCAGGCCGAGGCCATCGCCGTGAAGGCGCGGCCGGGCAAGATCACCGACAAGGAGCTCGAGAAGGAGGCCGGCGGCTCTGGTCTGCGCTATTCCTTCGACGTGAAGACCTCCGGGGTGACCTATGAGGTCGGGGTGGACGCCAAGACCGGCAAGCTGCTGGATAACGCCAAGGAAGGTCCGCATCCGGACTGACAACGAGGATGCGGACGGCATCGGCACGTCCGCGCCCGACTGAAAGGGGAGGGCATGAAGCTTCTGCTGGTGGAGGACGATGAGGAGACCGCCGCCTACGTCGGCAAGGCGTTGGGCGCGGCCGGCCACATCGTCGACCGGGCCGCCGCCGGACGTGAGGGCCTGATGCTCGCCGCCGGTGAGGCCTATGACGTGATCATTCTCGACCGGCTTCTCCCGGAGTTGGACGGCCTGGCGATCCTCAAGACGATCCGGGCCGCGGGCGTGAAGACGCCGGTCCTCGTTTTGACCGCCCTGGGCGGTATCGACGATCGCGTGGAGGGTCTGGAGGCGGGCGGGGATGACTACCTCGTCAAGCCGTTTGCGTTCGCCGAGCTGCTGGCGCGGGTGAACGCCCTGGCAAGGCGGCCGCCGCCGCAGGACGCGCCCACCATCCTTCAGGTCGCCGATTTGAGGATGGACCTCCTGAAGCGGACGGTCACCCGCGGGCGCCGGCGTATCGAGCTGCAACCGAAGGAATTCCAGGTCTTGGAGTTCCTCATGCGGCATGTGGGCAAGGTGGTGACCCGCACCATGTTGCTGGAGGGTGTGTGGAACTTCCACTTCGACCCTAAGACCAATATCGTCGAGACCCATGTCAGCCGGCTGCGGGCGAAGATAGATCGCGGAGAAGAGGCCGAGCTGATCCAAACTGTCCGCGGCGCGGGTTATACCGTCCGCACGGCCTCATGAGGCCGTTCCGCTCGACCAGCTTGAGGCTCGCGGCGGTGTACACCGCCGTGTTCGCCCTGGGCGTGGTCGCCCTTGGCGCAGTGACCATCATCGCCACCCGCGCGGCGCTCAAGCGGGAGCTCGACAACCGCATCGAGGCCGAAGCGCTCGCACTCGCGCAGGAATACAGGACCGAGGGCTTGGCGCGCGTCGTCCAGGCGGTCCGCGAACGCGATCGCACGCCGGGCGCCCTAGACTACGGCCTCCGTGGGCCGCGGGGCGAGCCGCTGGCCGGTCGCCTGGCCCCGGCGCCGGCGGCCACAGGATGGTCGACCCTCAGCATCCGCGAGGACCATGAGGAGCCCGGGGATCGCGATTCAGTGCGCGTGCTCGCCGTCGCGTTGCCGGGCGCCGGCCGGCTGCTGGTGGGCGAGGACCTGGAGCGGATCTCCACCCTCGACGGCTTGATCCTGCGCGCCTTCGCTTGGGCGTTCCTGGGCGTGGTCGCCCTGGGTGCCGGGGCGGGCTTCGCCCTCAGCCGCGACGTCGAGCGCCGTTTCGGCCAAATGACGGCGGCCGCCCAGGCGATCATAGACGGCGACATGGGCCGGCGCATCCCCTTGAAGGGCGCCGGGGACGACCTCGACGCGCTGGCGGCGATCTTCAACCGGATGCTCGATCGCATCGGCGCCTTGATGGAGAACCTCAAGCAGGTGTCCAGCGACATCGCCCACGACCTGCGCATTCCGCTGACGCGATTGCGCCAGAAGCTGGAGACCAGCCTTCACGCAAAGGGAGCGGTCGAGCGGACCACCCTCGTGGAAGCGGCGCTGCAGGATATGGACGCGATCTTGGAGATGTTCGCCGCCCTGCTGCGAATTTCCCAGATCGAAAGCGGGGCCCGACGCGCGGGCTTTCGTCGGATCGACCTCGGCCAGGTCGCGGCTGAGGTCGTGGAAGCGTTCGCCCCCTCGGCCGAGGAGGGCGGGCGGCTCCTCGCCCTCCAGGCGGACGGCCCCGTGCCCATACAGGGAGATGCGGAGCTGCTGACGCAGATGCTGGCGAACCTGGTGGAGAACGGACTGAGGCATACGCCATCTGGTTCGACCATCGCCGTGAGCGTTGTGGGGGGCAAGGCGGGCGCGCACCTGTGCGTACGGGACAACGGCCAGGGCGTGCCGTCGGAAGCACGGGCGCGGCTATTCGGTCGGTTCGTGCGTCTTGACCGAAGCCGGGCGACGCCCGGAAGCGGCCTTGGCCTGGCGCTGGTCGCGGCCGTCGCTCACCTGCACAGCGCCGAGGTCGAGCTTCTGGACGCCGATCCAGGTCTGCTCGTGAAGGTGAAGTTCCCCCCGGAATCCGCGTGGGGATCGTTAGGAGAATCAAATAGCCCCTCCTGACGGTTCGCCGTCCGTTCCCCCTAGCGTACTTGGGGGGCGCGTCAAGCTGGGTTACACGGACAGCGGTTACTCGGACGAACCATGAACAGCCTACGCGGAGGAGCGAATCCGCTCCTGGTCGTCGGCCGCCGGCTCCCGCCAGACGTAGTCCCCGGTGAGGCCGATGTGGCTCCAGCCGAGCGGAGCGACGTAGGCGAGGAGATGTTCCGGAGCTGGGTGGCCGGCGGCGCGCAGGTTGTCGACAGCCCGCCCAATATATTGACTGTTCCAGTACACGATCGCGGCCGTCACCAGATTCAGGCCGGAGGCCCGAAACTCCAGGCTTTCGACGAAGCGATTCCGCCGCCGCGGCCTTTCTGTCGCTTAATGGTGTTCGTGGGTTGTTCTCGCTTAGCGTTGTTTAGCGAGCAAATGTCGCGCTGCCCTCAGAATGGACCCCGTTCGGACGTTGCCCTTACTGCCGCGTCGATAGCGCCGGCTCACGTATCGCGGTTTTCATCCGGGGCGGCGGCGTGCGTTGAGCACGGTCGCCACTTCGCTCGCGTTCATCCGCCGTCCGATCAAAGTCTTACGGATAGGCTCAAATGCGCGGACCATGCGCCCATACATTTCCAGCGTCGGGTGGTGCGAGTTTAGGTCGCGGTGTCCTTCACGAAACCGACTGAACCGTTGCAGGTCGTCGACTAGGAAGCGGGCGATGCTCATGTACTCGACCTCATTGTTCCCGTCGAAGCCGGTGAAGGTGACATGAGTACCGAACGGCTCAGCTTCCTTTGCGAGCCACGCTTTGTCCTCGTCACTCAGCTCCTCGTACGCCTCCTCCAGGAACGTCCACATGTCCAGCACATCGACGACGAAGCTGACCCGGCTCTGCTTGTCAGCGTGACTGTGGAAGATGCCCTGCATCTCCCAGCCCAGCGCCCAGTAGTGGCCGCCGTAGATGACCTTCTGCACGAGGCCCACGTCCGTATCGATCGCGACGCCCAGCTTCTGGATCAGTTCGCTTAGCATGACCGCGATGAGCTTCTCGCCATCACTCAAGACGGGACCCCGCCCGCGCTTGTCGTGGGCAAGCCCCGCCTCGATCAACCGCCGCACTGCTTCCGCCCGCGACGGCGCGTCGTCCTCGCTGTTCCGCCAGTTGTCCAGACGGTCGAGCAGCTCGCTGTCGATCCGCATTTCAAATCGCTCGGTAGCCATTCCGTAGTTCCGTATGACGTTACGTAATGCCGGCATAGATGCCGGAAACGCTCGAGTCTTGTCAACTCCGCTGCTATTTGCGGCCGGCACGGGCGCGCGGTGGGCGAGCGGATGGGCGCGCAACGCCATAGGCACGTTATCAGCGATTGCGTCGCATTCGCGCCTAAGCTAAATTATCGGAAATGTGAGCTGACCGCTGGGCGATCGAACGGAGGAAAACCCTCGCTGATTTGAGGCCAGGCGGATCCGCTGCGACCAAACCTGACGCACCACCCTGCCAAGATCCGGCCATAGCTCGAAGGTGAGTCGCTGATGAAACTCGTGTTTGGCCTTGCCGCGGACGGCCGCACCTACCCCGATTTTCCGGGCGACGCAGAAGGGGTTCTGGACGAGGAGGTCCTAGGACCGGCTGGCCTCGTTCAGGTGCTCGAGATCCGTTTTGGCCTTGCCGTCCCTCGGTCCGGCGA
>CBJNAS010000216.1:0-5752 GCA_966434565.1 uncultured Phenylobacterium sp. | reverse complement strand
TGGGCGAAGGCCTGCATCAGGATCGAGCGGCGCGCCCATTCCGAATAGGGATGCTGGCGCTCCACCTCCTGGAAGTACTGCACCGACTCGCTCCAGCGGCGCCGGTCCAGCCGCTCGGCGCCGGCGTTGTAGAGCAGCTCCACGGGCCGCTCCTCATAGGCCAGCTCGGGCTTCTTCTTGCCCCCATGGCCGCAGCCGGCGAGCGCCAAGGCGCAGACGCCTGCGATCAGCGCCGTGCGAGTCCAAGACTCTGGGCGAGTCCAAGAATCTGGGCGAGCCCGGGAATCAGGCCGAGTCCGGGAATAGCGAACCAAGGACACCTTCACCTCAAAGCCAGCCAGAGCGCGCCCCCGCGCCGTGCAGTGCTTCTACACCAGGGCCGATGCGGCGCAAACGGAACGGATCAGCGCGGTCGGCTAAGGCGAAACGAGGGCGGAACCGCGGTCGCCGCGCCGGGTTGAGGCGCCGACGGAGTCGAGGGGATGCGACAGTGAGGTGGAGGCGCCCATGAAGATTCAAGACTGCATGACCCCCGAGGTGCGGCTTGCCGCTCCGGACATGACGCTGCGCGAAGCCGCCCGGCTGATGGCCGAGTGCGACGCCGGCGTGCTGCCGGTGGGCGAGAACGACCGGCTGGTGGGGATGATCACCGACCGCGACATCGCCGTGCGCGGCATGGCCGAGGGGAAGGGCCCGGACGCCAAGGTGCGCGAAGCCATGACCCAGGACGTCTGCTGGTGCTTCGAAGACGATGATGTCGAAGAGGCGCTCAGGCGCATGGGCGAGGAGCAGATCCGCCGCCTGCCGGTGCTCAGCCGCCAGAAGCGGCTGGTGGGCATCATCTCCATGGCCGACCTCACCGAAAGCGCCCAACCGGGCCAGACGGGCGAGGCCCTGTCGGAAATCTCGCGCGAAGGCGGACAGCACAACCAGGCGGTCCACTGAAGCAAGCTTGACGCTCCCTCGAGCTTCCGCCGAAGGCGATGAGGGGGCGGCGGCCGCTACTCCCCGATCAGGTGCAGCGCCACCTCGCGGCGGTGCGGGCGCGTCCGGTGCTCGAAAAGCCAGATCCCCTGCCATGTTCCGAGCGCCAGGGCGCCGCCGATCAGCGGAATGGTGAGCTGGGCCTGCGTCAGCGCCGCGCGCAGGTGCGCGGGCATGTCGTCGGGCCCTTCGTCCTGGTGCCGGTAGGCGGACGAGGGCGGCGCAAGTTTCGCGAGATAGTCCTCGAGGTCGCGCGCCACGTCCGGGTCGGCGTTCTCCTGGATCAGCAGCGAGGCCGAGGTGTGTCGGCAGAACAAGGTGGCCAGCCCGGTGGTCATGCCCTGCTCGGCCACCCAGGCGGCGACCTCGCGGGTGATCTCCACCAGGCCCGCCCCGCGGGTCGGCACCGTCAGCGTGCGCGCGGCCTGGCGCATCACAGGCAGTCCCGCAACCACGCCACCAGCGGGGCGTCCGCCGGCGGCATCGGGTAGTCCGAGAGCTCGTTGGGCTTCACCCAGGCCAGCGCCTTGTGCTCCTGCGCCGTCACCCGCCCTTCCCACTTGCGGCAGAGATAGAGCGGCATCAGCAGGTGAAAGCTTTCGTAGGAATGGCTGGCGAAGACGAAGGGCGCGAGGCACGCGCTCGCCACCCGGATTCCCAGCTCTTCGTCCAGCTCGCGAATCAGGCACGCCTCCGGCGTCTCGCCCGCCTCCACCTTGCCGCCGGGAAACTCCCAGAGCCCAGCCAGCGACTTGCCGTCCGGCCGCTGGCAGATGAGCACGCGGCCGTCCACGTCGATCAGGGCGGCGGCGGCGACGAGCAGCAGGGGTTTTTCGGGCATGCCGCTCCATCTCCGGCCTGAGGCCAAAAGGCAACAGGCTGCGTCGAACGCGCCCGCCGTGATTGACTTTCCCATGCATTTCGCCCATGTGCCCCCTGCGCCGGGTTCGCCGGCGCTATCGGCGCTCCAGCCGCGTGGGACCTTGTCAAGGTTCAGCCTGTCGAGCGTGCGGAGAACCACTCCATAGATCGCCCATCACGCGGGGCGCTTTCCAACGACCCGCGTCTCCCCCGCGCGCCGAAGATCCGGCGTGCGGCGTCGGCGCATATTCGAAAGTTCAAGGTTTGACCCAATTCACCGACCTCGGCCTCGCCAAGCCGCTGCTGAAGGCCCTGGCCGACGAAGGCTACACCCAGCCCACGCCCATCCAGGCGCAGGCCATCCCCGGCGTCATGGCTGGCCGCGACCTCCTCGGCATCGCCCAGACCGGCACCGGCAAGACCGCCGCCTTCGCCCTCCCCATCCTGCACCGCCTGGCCGCCGACCGCCGGCCTGCCCCCCGGCGCGGCTGCCGAGTCCTGGTGCTCTCCCCCACCCGGGAGCTCGCCACCCAGATCGGCGAGAGCTTCAAGGCCTACGGCCGCCATCTCGGCATCAGCGTCGCCGTCGTCTTCGGCGGCGTGAAGTACGGGGCCCAAATGCGCGCCATGGCGCCCGGCGTCGACGTGCTGGTGGCCGCGCCCGGCCGCCTGCTCGACCACCTTGCCGAAAAGACCATCACCCTGCAGGGCGTCGAAATGTTCGTCCTCGACGAGGCCGACCAGATGCTCGACCTCGGCTTCATCCTGCCCATCCGGCGGATCGCGGCCCAGCTGCCGAAACAGCGCCAGAACCTGTTCTTCTCGGCCACCATGCCGCCGGAGATCGAGAAGCTCGCCGGCGAGCTGCTCAACCCCGGCCCGCTGAAGGTCGAGGTGACGCCGGCCGCCACGACCGTGGAGCGGATCAACCAGCGCGTCCTCTTCGTCGAGCAACTGCGCAAGCGCGCCCTGCTGGCCGAGCTCTTCGACGACCAGACGTTCAAGCGCGTCATCGTCTTCACCCGCACCAAGCGCGGGGCGGACCGGGTGGCCAGGGGCCTGGAGCAGGTCGGCGTCGAGGCCGCCTCGATCCACGGCGACAAGAGCCAGGGCCAGCGCGAGCGGGCGCTGGCGGCGTTCAAGGCGGGCGAGGTCCGCGCGCTGGTCGCCACCGACATCGCCGCGCGCGGCATCGACATCGACTCGGTCAGCCACGTGGTGCAGTTCGAGCTGCCAAACGTGCCGGAGGCCTATGTCCACCGCATCGGGCGGACGGCGCGGGCCGGCGCCGACGGCTCGGCGGTGGCCTTCTGCGCCGACGACGAGCGGGGCCTGCTGAAGGACATCGAGAAGGTGACGCGCCAGCGCATTCCCTCTTTCGACCGCCGCAACGACCGGCATCTCGGCGCGGCGACCGCGGCGATGCCGGAGGTCGCCGGCAAGCCCGAGCGTGCGGCCGAACCGCAGAAGGCCCAGCCTCACCGCGGCGACCATAAGCCCAAGCGCAACCGCAACCACGCCCAGCCGAAGACAGAGGCTCACCACCACCGCCACGAGGGCGGCGCGCCGCGCACCGCGGATGCCCCCGCCAAGCCGGCCTTCAAGGGCCCGCGCCGCAAGCGCGGCGGCGGCCAGCGCTCCGGCGGGGTGTGGTCGAACCGGTAACAGCCGTCATCCCGGTTTTCGCGCAGCGGAAGACCGGGGCCCATGAACATCAGTGATTTCAGATATATGTGCGAGCCTTTCAGCTCCGGTGTTCATGGGTCCCGGACAACCGCTTCGCGGTTTCCGGGACGACATCGCAATTTAATCTGAGCGCGTCGCCCCGCCGAGCCAGGTGAGATAATCCCCGTCGCCCGCCGCGATCGGCAAGGCGACGATCTCGGGGACCTCGTAGCTGTGCATCGTGCGGATCCTCGCCCGCACAGGCTCGAACAGCTCGGCGCGGGTCTTGATCAGCAGCAGCTGCTCGGGCTCGTGCCGCACCGCGCCCTCCCAGACATAGCGGCTGCGGATCTCCAGGATCTGCACGCAAGCCGCCAGCGCTTCGCCCAGCAGGGCGTCGGCGATCGTCTCGGCCTCCGCGGCCGTGGCGGTGGTGGTGAGCACCGTGACGTAGCCGGTCATGGCGTAGGACTATAGACCTGCCGCAGGCCGTTGCGAGGGGCCGTTGCGAGGGGAATGCCCGATGACGCTCGAACCGCCGCTGATCCGCGTGGGCCTGCTGGGCCACGGCCAAGCGGGCTGCGTGCTACACGCCCCCCTGATCGAGGCGGCGGGAGCCTTCCGCATCGCCGCGGTCGCCACCTCGCGCACGGAATCACTGGCCGAGCGGCGCGACGCCCCGCGCCAGGAGCTCGCGGCGCGCGCGGTGATCGAGGCCGAGGACGTCGACCTGGTGGTGATCGCCACTCCGAACGACAGTCATGTCGACCTGGCCGCAGCCGCGCTCGATGCGGGCAAGCACGTGGTGGTCGACAAGCCCTTCGCGCTCTCCGCAGCCGACGCGGACCGGCTGATCGAGCTCGCCGACCGCAAGGGCCGGGTGCTCACCGTGTTCCACAACCGCCGCCTCGACGGCGACTTCCTGGGCGTGCGCCGGGCGATCGCATCGGGCGAACTCGGCGAGGTGCTGCTGTTAGAGGCGCGCTGGGACCGCTTCCGTCCCATTCCGCCGCAGACCTGGAAGAACCAGCCGGGCGGAGGCGTCCTGTGGGACCTGGGGCCCCACCTGATCGACCAGGCGCTGCAGTTGTTCGGCCCGCCCGATTCGGTGCGCGCCGACATCGCCGCGCAGCGCGAGGGCGCACGGACCGAAGACTATTTCGAGCTGACCCTGAGCTACGGGCGGATGCGCTGCATCCTCTCCGCCGCCTGCGTGGTGGCCGCCGCGCGCCCGCGCTTCGCCGTCCACGGGACCCGGGCGAGCTTTCTCACCTTCGGCGTCGACCCGATCGAGGCCGCCCTGCACGCCAGGCGCCATCCCCAGGACCCCGGGTTCGCCGCGGGCCTGCCGCAGATCCCGGCCGAGCTGGTCCGCGGCGACGGCCACGAGCTCCGCCCGGTTCCCGCCGGCGACTGGGTGGAGTTCTACCGCAGGCTCGCCATGGCGATCCGCGAGGGCGCGCCGCCGCCCGTCGACCCACGCCAGATCCGCGAGGTGATCGCCATCATCCAGCGCGCCCACGCCACGGTGGGCGACTAGCTCCGGTAGTCGCCGTTGATCTCGACGTAGCGCTTGGTGAGGTCGCAGGTCCAGACGGTGGCGCTAGCCCGGCCGACGCCCACGTCCACCGTGACCTCCAGGTCCTGGCGCTTCATGTAGGCGCTCATCCTGCCCTCGTCGTAGCCGGGCGCCACGAGGCCGTCCTGGGCGGCCCAGAGGTCGCCGAACTTGACGCTGAGGCTGTCGCGGTCGATCGGCTCGTCGCACTTGCCCACCGCCATCACGATCCGGCCCCAGTTGGCGTCCTCGCCGGCGAAGGCGGTCTTGACCAGCGGGCTGTCGGCGATCGAGCGGGCGATCTTGCGCGCCGAAGCCGCCGTCTCCGCGCCGGTCACGGTGATCTTGATGAACTTGGTCGCGCCCTCGCCGTCGCGCACCAGCTGGTGGGCGAGGCTCATCAGCACCTGCTCCAGCTTGTCGCGGAATTCGGCCAGCCGGCGGTCGCCGGCGCGGCTGATGCGCGGCGCGCCTGACTGGCCGGTGGCGAACAGCAGCAGGCTGTCGTTGGTGGAGGTGTCGCCGTCGACCGTCACCGCATTGAAGGTGTTGCGGGTGTAGAGGCTGACCAGGCTCTGCAGCGCCGCCGGCGAGATGGCCGCATCGGTCACCACGAAGGCCAACATGGTCGCCATGTCCGGGGCGATCATGCCCGAGCCCTTGCAGATGCCGCCGATCCGCACC
>CBJNAS010000215.1:0-5760 GCA_966434565.1 uncultured Phenylobacterium sp. | reverse complement strand
CGGAGCTGGCCCGCCTCCAGGCCGTCAAGAGCGAAGCCGAAGGCGTTCTCGGCGCCTGGTGCGACGCGCTGGGCGGGAAGGCCTGACCGCCCTGCCCCGCCGGTCTCAGAGCGCCTTCGGTTCGATCGCCGCCAGGCGCGGCGCCGCCGCGCCGAACACGGACTCGAGCACGGCCGCCGGATCCGCGCCTACGGCGCCTGCCATCACCGTGGCGACGCCCACGGCGGCGTAGGCCTCGGCGCTGCGCAGCACGTCATCGACGCTCCAGTCGGGCCGCGCTGACATCAGCGCGGTGACCTCGATGTCGCGGATGTCGCGTCCGACGGCCTCGCAGTGTCCGCGCAGGACCTCGATCTTGTCGGCGACCTGTTCAGACGGCCCGAAGAAGTTGCAGGCATCGGCATATCGGGCGACCAGGCGCAGCGTCTTCCGCTCGCCACCGCCGCCGATCATGATGCGCGGGCGCGGCTGGGACACCGGCTGCGGCGAGCAGAGCGTCTCGCCCAGCTGGTAGTGCTTGCCAGCGAAGGGCCCATCGTCGGCGCTCCACATCTGCAGGCAGATCTGCAGGGCCTCTTCGAGCCGCTCGAAGCGTTCGCCGAGCGGTGGGAACGGGACGCCCAGCCCCCTGTGCTCGCGCTCGTACCAGGCCGCGCCCAGCCCCAGCTCCGCCCGGCCGCCGGACAGGACGTCGAGCGTCGTCACGATCTTCGCCAGCAGGCCGGGATGCCGGTAGGTCACGCCGGTCACCAGCAATCGCAGGCGCAGCTTCTCCGTGAGACCGGCGACGTAGCCCAGGGCCGTGTAGCCCTCCAGCATCGGATCCTCGGCGGGCGCGAAGGCCTCCATCTGGAAATAGTGGTCCATGAAGGAGAGCGCGCGGACGCCCACCTGCTCGGCCGTCCGGGCGAGGCGGGCCACGCCGGGGCCGATCGCGGCCGGGCCACCCGCCCAATCGAAACGCATCACGTGCAGATCGAGGTTCATGTTCGTCGGCCCCGCTTGTCCGGCGCGGCGAGACTGAAGCGCCGCGCTGGATGCCAAGACGCAATGAACCCCAGCTCGCTCGGAGAACGCAAGTTCCCTCGAGCCTGTCGCTCGGCTCAATCGGTGCGGGAGGCCTCGGTCACGGCCACGGCGTCCACGGTGTAGCCGGGGTGGGATAGAAGAGATCGACGCCGCCGACCGCATCGAACACTTCGAGCTGTCGCAGCATGATTTTCCTCGGTTCTCCCTACCTTCGCCAAAATCGAGGGGCGGCATGCGAAGGGAGCGAATTCTTAGGAGACCTCGCCACCGAGGCCAGGGATTTCGAAATCCGCAGGCGTTCCCGGAATTGCGCCGTTCGCAGGACAATCGTTGCGGCTAAGCTGTGCCGTAGGCCGCTAAATGGCGGTCTATGCTGATAATTTTCGATGTAACATTTGCAAAATTCGACCTCGGCGTAAGCATTGTGCGCTTTTCGCGCAACAATCTTGACGAAGTTATTTTGCCGGCCCCCGGGGGCGTCCGCTTTTTCGTTGCCAATGCCAGTAGGCCGGGCGAGAAAACGCAGGCATGGCCTCAAAGCTTGGTTCGATCGCGGGACGGGACGCAGTGTCCGGAACGGCGCCGCGGATGGCCGGCGCCGCCGCGCACGCGCTCACCGCCGGCGCGTGTGCGCTGGCGGCCGCCCCCGTCGAGATGAGTCCTCTCGCCCGCGCGTTTGCGAGCCCCGGCGCCGAACGGCCCGTGCTCATCGCCGTCCCGCTCTACCGGCGCGCCGACATGGCTCACCGGCTGGCGGCCTCCCTGCTGCGCTGCGCCGACGAGGTGCGCGCGATCGGCGGCGAGGTCCTGTTCATCAACGACTCGCCGGACGATCCGGATCTCCTGGCGGCCCTCGACGACATCGCCGACGGGATCGGCGACGCCTTTCCCTGCCGTGTCCGCGCCAATCCGGCGAACCTGGGCTTCGTCAAGGCCTGCAACCCCGCCATCGCCGAGGCGGCTGACCGCGGCATGGACCTCTTGCTCCTGAACTCCGACGCCGTGGTCTCGCCGGGCGCGCTGCGTGAGATCGTGCGGGTCAGCCGGCTCGACCCGATGATCGGCTTCGTCAGCCCCCGATCGAACAACGCCACCCTGGCCACCCTGCCCTTCCAGGAGCGCTTCCGCAGCGCCGCGCCGCCGGAAGCCGAAGCCGCCTGGAGGGCCTTGGCCGGGCGCCTGCCGGAGATCAGCTACGTCCCGACCGCGGTGGGCTTCTGCCTGCTGATCCGCTGGATGATCCTCGCCGAGTTCGGCGGCTTCGACGAGATCTACGGCCGCGGCTACAACGAAGAGAATGATCTGGTGATGCGGGCCGGCCGGCGCGGCTACCGGGCCGTGCTCGCCAACCGGGCCTTCGTCTGGCACGAGGGCGGCAGCTCCTTCGGCCGCAACGCCGACGCGATCGCCCTGGAGACCCGTAACCGGGCGATCCTGCTGGCCCGCTATCCCGAATACGAGCGGCTGAGCCACGGCTATTTCGGCTCGCCCGAGCAGCACGCCGAAAGGCTTCTCGGCGCCTTGCTGCCCGGCGTCGACGGTCGCCTCGACGTGGCGCTCGACTTCTCCACCTTTCCCATGGCGCACAACGGCACCAGCATCGCCGGCGAGCAGTTGCTGGCCGCCGCCTCCCAGCTCTGGCGCGACCGCTATCGCCTGCACGTCATCGCAACTCAGGACGTCTACGATTTTCACGACTACGGGCGCTACGGCGCCCCGCGCTGCGATCCCCACGGACCGGAGCTGTTCGCCGCCATCTTCCGCATTGGCCAGCCCTACGACTGGAGCACCCTCGAGCGGCTGTTCCAGAAGGGGGCGGCGATCGGCGCCTTCATGCTCGACACCATCTCCATGGACTGCGCCCAGCTGACCAGCCCCGGGCTGGCGCGCCTCTGGGGCTTTCTGCTGGAGAATCTCGACCTGCTGGCCGTCACCTCGGAGCTGACCGGCGCGCAGATCGAGCGGCGGCTGCCGGTCGGACGCGACGTCCTGCGGCTGCGCAGCCTGCACTCCTTGGATCTGGCCGACTACCGCCTGCCGATCGACCAGATGGTGGCGGCGCCCGCGCCGCCGGGCTTCGTCTTCGTCGTCGGCAACCACTTTTGGCACAAGGAGGTCGCCGCCACGGTCAACGCGCTGGCCGAGGCCGATCCGCAACGCACCGTGGTCGTCCTCGCCGGGCCTGGCGAGCAGCCGCCCCCGGTCGACGGCGGCCGCTATGCGCCCGCCGGCCTGAAGCGCCACCCGAACGTGCTGCGCCTGAACGCCGGCGCGCTCAGCCACGAGGAGATCGGCGCGGTTTACCGCGACGCCTCGATCGTCGTCTTCCCGAGCCATTACGAAGGTTTCGGCATCCCGCTGCTCAATGCGCTCGCCGCGAAGAAGCCGGTGGTGATCCGCCCGCTGCCGGTCTTCGAGGAGATGGTGCGCTGGATCGGCGAGGACCCGAACATCCACGTCTTCCAGACCACGGCCGAGCTGGTCGAACGCCTGCGCGAGCCGCTCGCCTGGCGCGAGCGCGACGCCACGCCGGGCCTGCCGGGCGACGCCCGACGCGCGGCCGAGGAAGTCGGCGAGGCGCTCGACCAGATGATCGGTTGCGTGCAATACGACCGCATGGTCAGGCGGCTGCGCGCCCTCTTCACCCTGCGCGACTACTCTGCGGTGCATCCGGCGCAGCCGCCCTCGGGCGATTCGCGGGCCTTCATCGCCGCCTCGATCGGCGACCTCTCGGAACGTATGGCGCGGCGCCTGCTGGACGTGCCCGGCGTGCTCTCCACCGGGCGAGCCTGCTATCGCGCCCTGCGTCGGCTGACCGGACGGCGCACGGCCTGATGAGCGGCGGATCGCGGACAATGAGCCTGAGTGGCCTGCTGGCGCGCTTCCGATCGGAGCCTCCCACGCCCCCGGCCCCGCCGCCGCCGGCCGACCCCGACACCGTCGGCTTCATCGACATGGCGATCAGCGGCTGGTTGAACGAGGACGCAGACGAGCTCGCCCCCGACTATCCGATCTCGGGCGAGGACGTCGTGGTGGACGTCGGCGCGGGCGACGGCGGCATGGCGATCTTCTGCGCGCGGCGCGCGCGCGAGACGGTCCTGATCGATCAGGACGACGCGCGCCTGGAGCGCACGGTCGAGCGCCTGCGCGCCCAGGGCTGCGAACGGGTGCGCGCCTGGCCCGGCGACGCGGCGGCCCTGGCCTTGCCGGACGGCTTCGCCACCCGGGTGATCTGCACCGAGGTCCTCGAACACGTCGAGGATCCACAGCAGGTGATGCGCGAGCTGGTGCGGATCGGCAGGCCGGGCGCGCTCTACCTCCTGTCGGTGCCCGCCGCAGCGGCGGAGCGGCTCCAGACCCATGTCGCCCCGCACCTCTATTTCGAGAAGCCCAACCACATCCGGATCTTCGAGCCGGAGGAGTTCGCGCGCACGGTTGAGGACGCGGGCCTGGTGATCGAGAGCCGGCGCACGCACGGCTTCTTCTGGACCCTGTACTGGATGTTTTTCTGGCAGTCCGGGGTGCCGTTCGGGCAATCCAGCCCGGTGCTCGACGCCTGGACCCGGACCTGGGCGGAGCTGCTGCGCACCCAGGACGGGCCGCGCATCAAGGCCGTGCTGGACGGCTTCGCGCCGAAGTGCCAGGCGATCGTCGCGCGCAAGCCCGGCTGAAGACCACCGCACCCCGGCCAGGAAACCCATGCCCCGAGAAGCCCCTTGAGCCGCACGGCCTTTATCACCGGCGTCACCGGACAGGACGGCGCCTACCTCGCCCAGCTGCTGCTGACCAAGGGCTACCGGGTGTGCGGCCTGCTGCGGCGGTCCGCATCGGCCGAGGTCGTGGGCGACCGGCTCCGCTGGCTCGGCATTTTCGACGAGGTCGAGCTGATCGACGGCGATATTCTCGATCTGTCCTCGCTCAGTCGCATCCTGCGCAGCCTGCAGCCGGACGAGATCTACAATCTCGCGGCCCAGAGCTTCGTGAAGTCCTCCTGGGACCAGCCGCTGCTGACCTCGCAGGTCACCGGGCTTGGCGCCGTGAACATGCTGGAGGCCGTGCGCCTGGAATGCCCGCAGGCGCGCTTCTACCAGGCTTCGTCCTCGGAGATGTTCGGCCTCGCCCAGGAGCCCGCGCAGCGCGAGAGCACCCCCTTCTATCCGCGCTCGCCCTACGCGGCCGCGAAGCTCTACGCGCACTGGATGACGGTGAACCATCGCGAGAGCTTCGGGCTGCACGCCTCCTCGGGCATCCTGTTCAATCACGAGAGCCCCCTGCGGGGCATCGAGTTCGTTACGCGCAAGGTCACCCATGGGGTCGCCCGGATCAGGCTCGGCCTTGCCGACCACATCGAACTCGGCAACCTGGACGCCCGCCGCGACTGGGGCCATGCGCGCGACTATGTCCAGGCGATGTGGCTGATGCTCCAGCAGGACCGCCCCGGCGACTACGTGGTCGCCACCGGCCGCGCCGCCAGCGTCAGGGAGATGTGCGAGATCGCCTTCTCCTGCGCCGGGCTCAAGCTCGCCGATCACATCCGCATCAACCCCGCCTTCCTGCGGCGCGCCGAGGTGGACGCCCTCTTGGGCGACGCCAGCAAGGCGCAGGAAGAGCTCGGATGGCGACCCAACACGACCCTGGAGACGATGATCGAGGAAATGGTCGAAGCCGATATCGCTCGGCTCGGCGGGGCGCGTGGCCCGACGCGCGGCTGATGCAGACCTTCCTGATCAC
>CBJNAS010000214.1:0-5777 GCA_966434565.1 uncultured Phenylobacterium sp. | reverse complement strand
CGATGCCGATGCCCGTGCCGTGGTCGACGAAGACGCCGCGGCCGATGCGGGTGGCCGGATGGATGTCCACCTGGAAGAGCTCGCTCATCCGGCTCTGCAGATAGAGCGCCAGGGTCTCGCGGCGCTCGCCCCACAGCCAGTGCGCGACGCGCTGGGTCTGCAGGGCGAGGTAGCCCTTGAAGAACAGGAAGGGCTGCAGATAGCCCTTGCAGGCGGGGTCGCGCTCGAACACGGCGCGCAGGTCCGCTTCGGCAATCTCCACCAGCGTGGGGTCGCCGGCGTAGGCCTCCTGGGCCACCTCGCGCAGGGTCATGCCGCGCAGCTCCTGGTCGCCCAGCTTGCGCGCCAGTTGATAGGAGAGCGCGTCGGCCAGCGACTTGTGGTTCAGAATCACCGTGGCCAGCAGGCTGGCCAGCGCCGACTCGTCGCGGGCGGCGGCCGTGGCTTCGTTGCGCAGCGCGGCCCAGACCGGCGGCGCGGCGGCAGGATCAATCACTTCCAGGCGTTGGCTCACGATGGTCCTCCGGCCGGTGGGGCGGCTCAACCTAGCATGACGCGGGCCAGGGCGTCAGGCAGGTCCCCTTCCCGCGCCATATGGTAGCCCCTGAGCAACATCGCCACCGTCAGCATGTCGCGCATGTGGCCGGCCAGCGCCGCCTCCAGCGCCTCGCGGAAAGGAACGCGCGCCAGCGCGAGGGCCTCGGTCTCGTCGCCCATGTGGCCGGAGACCGCCGTCGAGAGCCCGAGCGCGACATAGCCCACGCCACGCTCGTCGGTGACCGAGTTGGAGAGCTGCACGTCCAGCACCTTGCGCCACTCGGCGGCCTGCAGCCCGGCCTCCTCGGCCAGCTCGCGCTTGGCGCCTTCCAGCGGGTCCTCTCCATGCGGCGCACCGCCTTCCGGCAGCTCCCAGCTGTATTCCATGGCGGCAAACCGGTGCTGGCCGACCAGCGTCACGGTCCCGTCTTCGTGCAGGGGCAGCACGGCGATGGCCAGGTTCTTGAAGCGCACCAGGCCGTAGGGCGAAAGGCGGCCGGTCGGCGCGGTCGCCTCCTGATGGCTCACCCGGATCCACGGGTTCTCGTAGACAAGGCGCTCGGCTCCGGCTTCCCAGGGAACGCCATGCGGCCGAAGCCAGGCCGGCTTTTGCGACATTTGCCAACTCGTCTTGCGGAGGGGCCCGGCGAACCCATAAAGGTCGCCAGACGCCCGGTCTTGAGAAAAAGAGCAGAGGCCCCTTGTCCGACGCCCTTCCCCCGCCGCCCGAGTTCGGAACGCCCCTGCCGGTTGCTCCGGCGCCTGCGGTGCTCGATTTCCTGGCGCGCCGCCGATCCGCCTCGGCGCTGACGCTGGCCGAGCCTGCGCCCTCGCCGTCGCAGGTGGAGGACCTGCTGCGGCTCGCCGCCCGGGCGCCCGACCACGGCAAGCTCACCCCCTGGCGATTCGTCGTGCTGCAGGGCGAGGACAAGGCCGCCTTCGCCCAAGGCCTGGATCGCCTGGCCGGGCGGCGCGGCGACACCACCGCCCAGGCCAAGCTCGGCAAGCTGAAGACGCCGCCTCTGTGCATCGCCGTCATTGCCTCGCCGAAGGCTGCGGCGATTCCCGAATGGGAGCAGCTGCTCAGCGCCGGCGCGGTCTGCACCACCCTCACCTACGCCGCCCTGGCGATGGGATTCGGCGCCAACTGGATCACCGACTGGTACGCCTACGATCCGGAGGCCAATGCCCTCCTGGGGCTCGGGCCGCGTGAGAAGGTGGCGGGCTTCATCCTGATCGGCACGTCCCGGGAGCCGCCGCTGGAACGCGAGCGCCCCGACCCTGCGGCGCTGACCTCCCGCTGGGGAGACTGACCTCCACCGGGCGCTCCAGAAAGAGGATGCTCCAGAAACACGACGGCCGGGCGGCGCGCCGCGCCGTCCGGCCTGAGGTGACACGCCCGAGGAGAGTTGGGCAAACTTGATATAGAACTTATTTACGGTTCTGGAAAGCCCAATCGATCCGCAAGCGTCAAGAGCCCCCGCGCTCGCCGCCAGAGGAGCGCGCGAGCGCCGTCACGGTTAACTGTCAAATGCTGAACAAGCGCGGCCGACGAGCTGACCTCGGACCCGCTTTTGCTTGTGAGGACAGTCGTTCACCTTGCGCCCGAGGACTCAACCGCGCCCGCGATAAGGCGGCACGCCCTGGTCCGGCAGCCAAAGGCCCTCCGGCGCCGGGCCCGTCTGCCAGAAGACGTCGATCGGGATGCCCCCGCGCGGATACCAGTAGCCGCCGATCCTCAACCACCGCGGCTCCAGTTCCTCGGCGAGGCGCCGGCCGATGGCCACGGTGCAATCCTCGTGAAACGCCCCGTGGTTGCGGAATGCGCCGAGGTAGAGCTTCAGCGACTTCGACTCCACCAGCCAGCCCGCCGGGGCGTAATCGATGACCAGGTGGGCGAAGTCGGGTTGGCCCGTCACCGGGCACAGGGAGGTGAACTCCGGCGCCGTGAAGCGCGCGAGATACAGGGTGTCGGGATGCGGATTGGGCACGCGTTCCAGCACCGCCTCGTCAGGGCTGGCGAAGCCGCGGACCTCGCGCCCGAGCTGGGTCAGACGGGTCTCTTCCATGGCCTGCGCTTTAGTCCCTCCTGCGCCGTCGAACAACGCCGCCGGCCTTGTCGAGGGCGCGGGAAACCCGCAAGAAGGCGCGCCTGCCGGTTTCCAGGGGAGCGTTGCGCCATGCGGAGGCTGAGACCCGTCCTCTGGACGTTCGCCCTCGGTCTCGTCGCGGGCGGCTTCGCAGGCGGCGCACGCGCCGACGGCCGTCCGCTCGACCTCGCCTTCAATCTCGGAGCGGCGAGCGACTATGTGTTCCGGGGCGCCAGCCAGACCGGCGGCCGCCCGGAAGCCTTCGGCGGCGCGGACGTGGCCTTGGGCGGGCTCGGTTACGCCGGAACCTGGCTGTCGAATGTCCGCCTCGCCGGCCGCTCCGGTCTGGAATACGATCTCTACGCTGGCGTGCGGCCGAGCCTCGGCCCGGTCGCCCTGGATCTCGGGCTGGTGCGGTACGGCTACGCCAGGAAGCCGGCGCCGGCGAGCCAGGACTTCGTCGAATGGAAGGCCACGGCGTCCCTGCCGCTCGGCCCGGCCAACCTCGGCGGGGCGCTCTACCACACCGCGGACTTCTACGGCCGCCTGGGCGCGGCCACCTACTACGAGATCAATGCCGACACCCGCCTGCCCGGCGGCAAGTTCAGTGTAAGCGGCGCCTTAGGCCGCCAGCAGATCAGCCGCGCGCCGGACTATTCGACCTGGAACCTCGGCCTGGGCTATGCGGTCACCGAGCACCTCGGCTTCGACCTTCGTTATTGGGACACCGGCCGCCACGAACTCGGCGACATCTACAGGTCGCGGCTGGTTTTCGGGCTCAAGGCCGCTTTTTGATCATTGAGCGCGTCCTTCGCGCCACAGCCGCCGGATCGCCGCAGCAGGCTCAAGTTTTGCCAATTGCCTCGCCCGTCCGGTGTACCTAAGGTCGCTCGAGTCCGGCGTGAGCTCATCAAAGCCGAGCGGCGTCCTCGCGTTCGGCTCGCCGGCCGGCGCACTCCGAGGGGCTGGGTTGCGGAGTTTCAAGTGAGCGGAGTGCGGTCCATGCAGCGAATGGCCATGCGAGCCCAGACGATTGTGTTCGATGCCTTCCTCGCCGCCGCCGCCTTCGCCACCGCCTATATGATCGCCCCGCCAAGGTTGCATGGCCTGGCCGCCAACGGTCTGCCATCACTCACCCTGATCCAGATGGTGGTGCTCTATTCCGCCCTGGCGGCGAGCTTCTCCTTGCTGTTCCGCCGCGAGCTCTCGCCGTGGCGCTACGCCTCGATTCCCGACTGCGTGGTGCTGTCGCGCATCGCCGTGCTGACGGTGGGCGTCTTCCTGCTGTGGGTGTTCATCCTGGACCGCGCCCACAGCCTGCCCCGGCCGACCCTGTTCCTCGCGCCGCTGCTGCAGATGACCGGCTCCCTTGGCGTGCGCGTCATCCGCCGCGCCCTGCACGAGCACGCTCTGGGGTCGTTCGCCCCCTTCAAGACCATCGCCGATCGGGTGAGCCAGTCGCCTTCCCTGCTGCTGATCGGCCCGCCGGCGCTGGCCGACAGCTATCTGCGCGACGTCGCCCGCAGCCACGACCGCACCTATTCGCCCGTGGGTATCGTCGCCGTCGATCCGCGCGACGTTGGCCAGCAGGTGCGCGGTGTCTGCATTATCGATTGCCTGGACAATCTCGAGGCCGCGCTCGCCGACCTCCGCCGCTGGAACCGCTATCCCCGCGCCATTCTGTTCCTGGACGAGCCGACGCGGCTGAAGGGGCTGACGGCGGACCTGCTCGGGCGGCTGAAGAACGACGGCATCCGCCTGCTGCGGCTGCCTTCCATCGTCGAGCTGTCGCAGCACGACGGCCTGACGCTGCTACCGATGCGCGACATCAATATCGAGGAGCTGCTGGCGCGCGCGCCCATCGAGCTCGACCGCCACGCCATCGCCAGCCTGGTGCGCGGCCGCCGCGTGCTGGTCACCGGCGCCGGCGGCTCGATCGGCGCCGAGCTCTGCCGACAGGCCGCCGCCTTCGACTGCGGCCACATCACCCTGCTGGACTATTCCGAGACCGCCCTCTTCGAGATCGAACGCGAACTCGCCGAGACCTTTCCCCACGTGTCACGGCGCGCGCGGCTCTGCGACGTGCGCTATGCGAAGCGGATCACCAACCTGTTCCTCGAGGAACGGCCGGACCTGGTCTTCCACGCCGCGGCGCTGAAGCATGTTTCGATGGTTGAGCGCCATCCCTGCGAGGGCGTGCTCACCAATGTCGTCGGCACCTGGAACGTCGCCGAGGCGGCCAAGGCCTGCGGCGCCCACCAGATGGTGCTGATCTCGACCGACAAGGCGGTGGATCCGACCAACGTGATGGGCGCGACCAAGCGGCTGGCCGAGGCGGTGATCCAGGCTCAGCAGAGCAGCGGCCGCGAGATCCGCTTCGCCGCCGTGCGCTTCGGCAATGTGCTGGGCTCGGCCGGCTCCGTGGTGCCGATCTTCAAGTCGCAGATCGAACGCGGCGGGCCGGTGACCGTCACCCATCCGGAGATGGAACGGTTCTTCATGACCATTCCGGAAGCGACCCAGCTGGTGCTGCACGCCACCGCCACGAACGCCGACGGCGACGGCCGCGACGCGCGGCTGTTCCTGCTGGAGATGGGCGAGCCGGTGCGGATCCTCGATCTCGCCCGGCAGATGATCGCCCTGTCGGGCCGGCGCGACATCGAGATCGAGATCACCGGCCTGCGACCTGGCGAAAAGCTCACCGAGGCCCTGCTCGACGAGACGGAGCGGTCGGTGCCCTGCGCGCCCAAGGTGATGGAGGTGATTTCCGCCTCGGCCCTACGCGTCACCGCGAGCCACCTCGCCGAACTGGAGCGGCTGGCCGAGGCTGGCCAGGTCGAGGAGGTGCGCCGCGCGCTCTTCGACCTCGTTTCCCAGATCCGTGGCGACAAGCCCGGCGTGGCGCCCACCCTGCGGGTGGTAGCCAACCGCTGAGGTTCGCGAAAGCGGGGATCCAGGCTTTTTTTCGGCGGGCTCGAACGCATAGACTTCCGAACGCCCAAAAAGCCTGGACTCCCGCTTTCGCGGGAGTGACCGGTTACCAAGACGGCGCAGCGCGTCAGCTCTTCGCGGCGCGAGGGATATGAGAACCGGAGCTACTCGGCGGCGATGGCCGGGGCGGCCTCGAGGCGCTTCACGAGGGCCTCGTAC
>CBJNAS010000213.1:0-5816 GCA_966434565.1 uncultured Phenylobacterium sp. | reverse complement strand
GAGGGCAAGATAAAAGGGACAGGGTGCTGTGTCTGATCGTCGTTGTAGATCAATGGCTTAACGCACCCTTCCGGCCCCTTCGGCAACTTGCGGAAAGTCGCAAGGGCTTGAAACGGCGTGAAAAAGCGGACCCTTCCGACAGCAGCGCTTCAGCTTGAGCATTGAAGATGCGCCCGACTCGGCCCGTCATGGCCGAGCTGTCCGGTCCCGTGGGGGTCTTGCTCGCGATGTGGCCGCCGTCGCCGGCGGCGCGCGGGCGCCGAATCAGCGCGCCGCTGGGCGCAGCTTACGCGCGCTTGCTCAGCCGATGATCTGGCCGATGGCGGCGCGCAGGGCGTCCTGGTCTTCGGCCGCCAGGGTGCCGAGCCGGCGGATCACCAGGCCCTGCTCCAGGGTGGCGATGACCGGCTTGATGGCCGAGGGCTTGATGAGGCCGGCGGCCTGCCACTGGCGCAGCCAGACCTCACCGACCGCGGGCGTGGGGCGGAGCTGGCTGGTGACCGGCATCATGATCAGGTCGGGCCGTTCGAGGTTGTAGGCGCGGCTGGAGACGATGACGGCGGGGCGCTGCTTGGAGGCGGCCTGGCTGGTGAACGGGAAGCGCACCAGGACGATGGCGCCGAAGCTCAAGGCCTGCGGCTCGGCGGGCGCCTGGGCGCCGCCCTTAGAGGGCATCGTAGGCGTCGTCTTCGGGGTTGTTCCAGACGGCGGCGAAGGCGCTCTCGCTGGCCGCCTGGGCGGCGCGGACGAGCGCGTGATCCTGGTCGCGCGAGCGCAGGAAATCGACGAAGTCCTCGACCTCGTGGAGGCGGTCGGCCGGCAGGGTGTTGAGCTTCTCGATCAGGGCTTGGTGGGCGGGCATGGCGCTGATCCTCAGGCGACGTGCTGCTGCTGGGCGAGCACGGTGTCGAGCATCTCGACGACGAACTTCTGCTTGGCCTTCGGCAGCCGGGAGATGGCGTCGAGCTGCTGCTCCAGGCGCGAGGGAGGGCCGCGGCGCGTGCGGCCCTGGAGCGGCTGCGCGGCGGCCTCGCCGTCGATCAGTTCCTCGACGGCGACGGACAGGGCGCGGGCAAGCCGGGGCAAGAGCGAGACCGGCACGCGGCGGCGGCCGACCTCGTAGGAGGCGAGCTGCGGCTGGGGGATGCCCAGGCGCTCGGCCAGTTGGACCTGTGTCAGATCGGCATCCTTGCGCGCCTGGGCGATGCGGGCGCCGAGCGCCTGAAAGAAGGTGTGCTCGTCCGGAGTCATGGCTTGCGAGATCGGAATGGTGACGCTTCGCATCCAGCCTAACCCCTGTTCCAGAGAGCGACGTTGACTCTATGTCATAATGACATAATCATTGTCGAGTCGTTGACGCACTTTGCGCTTGACAGGTTTTAGGGGGAACCCCGCGCATGGCCAGAATCCCCGACGCGGAGATCGAGCGGCTGAAGGTGGAGATCAGCCTGGTGCGGCTGGTCGAGTCGTCGGGCGTGAAGCTGGAGAAGCGCGGCGCCGACTATGTGGGCCGCTGCCCGTTCCATGAGGACGGCACGCCGTCGCTGGGGGTGAGCCCGGCGAAGAACCTCTTCAACTGCTTCGGCTGCGGCGCCGGCGGCGGGGTGATCGACTGGGTGATGAAGCGCGAGGGGGTGAGCTTCCGCCACGCCGTCGAGCTGCTGAAAGACGGCGCCCCGATCGCCGGCTCGCCGGCGTCGTCGCAGGCGCCGGTGAAGGCGACCACGGTGCGCAAGCTGGCGGTCCCGGTGAGCTTCGACGCCGACGACCAGGCGCTGCTCAACCAGGTCGTCGGCTACTACCACGAGACCCTCAAGCAGGCCCCCGAGGCGATGGCCTATCTGAAGGCCCGCGGCCTCGAACACCCCGAGCTGATCGACCGCTTCCGGCTGGGCTACGCCAACCGCACCCTGGGGCTTCGGCTGCCGGAAAAGAACCGCAAGGCAGGGGCGGAGATGCGCGGCCGGCTGGAGGCGATCGGGGTCTATCGGGAGAGCGGCCACGAGCACTTCGCGGGCTCGCTGATCGTGCCGGTGCTGGACGAGCGCGGCGACGTGAAGGAGGTCTATGGGCGCAAGATCGGCGCCTCGCTACGCGCCGGCACGCCGCTCCACCTGTACCTGCCCGGGCCGCACCGGGGCGTGTGGAACGTCGAGGGGATCGCCGCCGCCAAGGGCGAGGTGATCCTGGCCGAGGCGCTGATCGACGCCATGACCTTCTGGTGCGCCGGCTACCGCAACGTGACGGCGGCCTATGGGACCAACGGCTTCACCGCCGACCACCTGTCGGCCTTCCGCCGCTACGGCGTGGAGCGGGTGCTGATCGCCTACGACCGCGACGAGGCGGGCGAAAAGGCCGCCGGCGAGCTGGCCGAGCGGCTGATCGGCGAGGGCCTGGCCTGCTACCGGATCGAGTTCCCCAAAGCGATGGACGCCAGCGCCTATGCGCTGAAGGTGACGCCGGCGCAGAAGTCCCTGGGCGTGCTGATCCGCAAGGCGGCGTGGCTCGGCCAGGGCAAGGCCCAGCCCCCGACGAGCGCGCCGGCCGACCCTCTGGAGGCCGCGCTGATGACGCCGGCCGACCTGGCGCCGGCGCAGGACCCCGCTTCCCTCTTAGCCGCTGAAGATGAAGCGTCGCCGATCCCCGAGCCGACGATCGCCTCGCCCGTGCCGCCCGCGGCCGAGGCGGACCCCGTGCTGGCCAAGACCGAGCACGAGCTGGTGCTGATGCAGGGCGACCGACGCTATCGGGTGCGCGGCTGGGCGCGGCCGCTGGCGCCGGACTCCATGACCGTGAACCTCATGGTCCAGCGGGGCGAGCGCTTCCACGTCGACAAGCTGGACCTCTACAACGCCAAGGCCCGGGCCGCCTTCGTCAAACAGGCCGGGATCGAGCTGGGCGAGGCCGAGGACCAGCTCAAGCACGACCTCGGCCGAGTGCTCCTGAAGCTGGAGGCCCTGCAGGACGGCGAGCTGGCGGCGGCGCTGAAGAAGGACGAGCGGCCTACAATGAGCCAGGCCGACCGCGACGAGGCCCTGGACCTCCTGAAGGACCCGGACCTGATCGGCCGCATCCTGCGGGACTTCGAGGCGATCGGCGTGGTGGGCGAGGCCACCAACACGCTGACCGGCTACCTGGCCTGCGTCTCCAGGCTGCTGGACCGGCCGCTGGCGGTGATCATCCAGTCCAGCTCGGCCGCCGGGAAGTCCTCGCTGATGGACGCGGTGCTGGCCTTGATGCCGCCGGAGGCGCAGGTGCGCTACAGCGCCATGACCGGCCAGAGCCTGTTCTACATGGGCGAGACCAACCTGAAGCACAGGATCCTCGCCATCGCCGAGGAGGAAGGCGCCCAGAGCGCCAGCTACGCCCTGAAGCTGCTCCAATCGGACGGCGAGGTGACGATCGCCTCGACGGGGAAGGACGCCACGACCGGCCAGCTCGTCACCCAGGAGTACCGGGTGGAGGGGCCGGTGATGCTGTTCCTGACCACCACGGCGATCGACATCGACGAGGAGCTCCTGAACCGCTGCCTGGTGCTGACCGTCAACGAGAGCCGCGAGCAGACGAAAGCGATCCACGCCCGCCAGCGCCGGCGCGAGACCCTGGAGGGCCTCCTGGAGAGCCAGGACCGCGGCCGGGTGCTGGCGCTTCATCGCAACGCCCAGGCGATGCTGGAGGGCCTGGCCGTGGTGAACCCCTTCGCCGACGCCCTGACCTTCCTGGACGACAAGACGCGCACCCGGCGCGACCACATGAAGTACCTGACTCTGATCCGCTCGATCGCGCTGTTGCACCAGCGCCAGCGGCAGATCCGCACCGTCCACCACCAGGGCCAGCTGGTGCGCTACATCGAGGTGACGGCGGCCGACATCGCGCTCGCCAACCGGCTCGCCCACGAGGTGCTCGGGCGGACCCTGGACGAGCTGCCCCCGCAGACCCGCCGGCTGCTGACCCTGCTCCACGCCTGGGCGGGCGAGGAATGCGAGCGCCAGGCGATCAAGCGGCAGGACCTGCGCTTCAGCCGCCGCCAGGTACGCCAGATCACCGGCTGGGGCGACACCCAGACCAAGGTCCACCTCGCCCGCCTGGCCGAGCTGGAATACCTGCTGGCGCACCGGGTGCGGGCCGGCCAGGGCCTGGAATACGAGCTGCTCTACGACGGCGCCGGCCAGGACGGCGAGCGCTTCCTGATGGGGCTCACGGAGCCGGAATCGGCTCCGATCCAGGCCTACGACGCCGAGCGGTCGGCGGCCGGTCGGGGCGCGGGCGGCCCCCGGCCGGCCCCTGGCCGGGGGGCGGCCGCGCCGGCCAAAACTCGCGAAAAGCCTGCTCCCATAAGGGCTTGCGATGACGTCGCCGAAGCGGCGCCCGAAACGCGCGCCCAGCCCCTCAACGGCCAGGCGCTGTCGTACCCGCACGCCGCCGCGGCCCGCGTGGCCTGACCCATGCCCCGCAAGCGCGGCAAGGGGACCAAGAAGGGCCGCAAGCCCCACAAGGGCATCTACCATCCGCCCGGCCTGGCGGTCGGCTCGTCCGACCCGGACTCGATCTGGAACCACATGCAGCGCTTCACCCGCTGGCAGCGGGAGAAGAACTACTCCCCGCACACGATCGAGAACGGCGAGCGGACCTTGCGCGTCTTCGCCGCCTGGTGCGCCGAGCGCGGGCTGATCCGGCCGCAGGAGATCACCAAGCCGATCCTGGAGCGCTGGCAGCGCCACCTCTACCTGCACCGCAAGGCCAACGGCGAGCCGCTGACGGTGCGGAGCCAGCTCGCCCACACCCACCCCCTGAAAGCCTTCTTCCGCTGGCTCGCCCGGGAGAACCACATCCTCTACAACCCCGCCTCCGACCTCGACCTGCCGCGGATCGGCCGCAGGCTGCCCAAGCACGTGCTGACCGCGGCCGAGGCCGAGCGGGTGCTGGCCGTCCCCAACCTGAAAAACCCCGTGGGGATCAGGGACCGGGCCATGCTGGAGACCCTCTACTCGACCGGGGTGCGCCGCGCCGAGCTGATCAATCTCAACGTCCACGACATCGACGCGCACCGGGGCGTCGTCATCGTGCGCCAGGGCAAGGGCTACAAGGACCGGATCATCCCGATCGGCGCGCGGGCGCTGGCCTGGGTGGACAAGTACGTGGAGGATGTGCGCCCCGAGCTGGCCAGCGGCGCCGACGACGGCACGCTCTTCCTGACCACCAGCGGCCAGCCCTTCAGCTCGGCGCGCCTGGCCGAGATCGTGCGCGAGGCGGTCAACGACGCCAGGATCGGCAAGCCGGGCGGCTGTCACATGTTTAGGCACACCATGGCGACGCTGATGCTGGAGAACGGGGCCGACATCCGCTTCATCCAGGCTATGCTCGGCCACGCCGACCTGAAATCCACGGAGATCTACACCCAGGTCTCGATCAAGGCGCTGAAGGCGGTCCACACCGCCACCCACCCGGCCCGGCCGATCGGCGAGGCGGACAACTTCAAGAGCCTCGGCGAGGCCGATCCCGACGCCGCCGCGCTCCTCGAGCAGCTCGAGCGCGAGGCGGGCGAGGAAGCCGCCGGCCCCTGAGCCCGCCGCCCGCCCACGGCTCCGCCGCACGTCCCGCCAAGCGAGTTTGGTCAACCAAACACCTCGCCGGCCAAGCGCCGCCGCCCGACTCATCTTCCTCTTAGCCGCCGGGCCGAAGGCCCCAAATCTCGCCTCAGGGGGTCTCTCAGGCTAAGCTCCAGGCGGACTCGGCCGGCGTGGACAGAACCCCTTGAGCTGCCTCGGAAAAATCGACGAGCGCGCCGCCGTCCCCGTCAGGCTGCCTATAATCGG
>CBJNAS010000212.1:0-5828 GCA_966434565.1 uncultured Phenylobacterium sp. | reverse complement strand
CAGCAGCTTCTTGTCTTTGAGGCTCTCGGGCACGTCGCCGTTCACGATTCGCAGGGCCAGGCCCTCGACGATGGCGGTCTTGCCGACGCCCGGCTCGCCGATCAGCACGGGATTGTTCTTGGTCCGGCGCGACAGCACCTGGATCGTGCGGCGGATCTCCTCGTCGCGGCCGATCACCGGGTCGAGCTTGCCGTCCCGCGCGGCCTGGGTCAGGTCTCGGGCATAGCGCTTGAGCGCGTCGTAGCCTTCCTCCGCCGAGGCGGAATCCGCCGTGCGGCCCTTGCGCATGGCGCTGGCGGCTTCCTCCAGTCCCTTCGGCGTCGCGCCGGACGCCTTCAGCGCATCCGCGGCCTCGCCGCCTTCCTTGGCGATGGCGATCAGCAGCCGCTCGGTGCTGACGAAGGCGTCGCCCGCCTGCTTGGCGCTGGCCTCGGCGTCGGCGAAGACCCGGGCGGTCTCGGGCTTCATATAGAGCTGGCCGGAGCCGCCCTCGACCTTGGGCAGCTTGCCGAGCGCCAGATCGACGGCGCGGTCGGCCTCGTCGGGACGGCCGCCGGCGCTCTGGATCAGCGCGCGGGTGAGCCCGTCCTTTTCCTCCAGCAGCACCTTCAACAGGTGCTCCGGCGCCAGCTGCTGATGCCGGCGGGCGAGCGCCAGGCTCTGGGCCGACTGGATCGCCTGCTTGGCGCGGTCGGTATAGAGATCGATGTTCATGGGTCCCCTCTTGAGGCGGATTCGCCCGGGCCGCCTTGAGCAAGCGCAACCCGGCTCGACCTGATTTAGTGTGACAATTCGGCCACACAAGTGGGGCCAATGTCATCTTCTGGCCGTTACGCAATTGGCTGCCGCCACGTCATGCCGTGACGGTCGAGCCTGAGGCCGCGACTCAAGGTTCAATCGCGGGCAGAACAGATCCTCCAGGGAGGAACCATGCGCCACAACAGGCTGCTCGCGTTCGCGGGCCTCGCCGCCGTCACCGTCGCCGCCGAGGCGCACGCCGCCGGCTTCTATCTCCAGGAACAGGGCGTGCGCGGCACCGGCCGCGCCTATTCCGGCGAGGTCGCCGACCAGGGCGTCGAGTCGCTGTGGTGGAATCCCGCGGCGATCGCCCGCTCCGGCCGCGAGCTCTATGTGGGGGCGAACGGGCTGTCTGTCCAAGGGACGGTGAGCGACCGCGGCTCCACGGTGACCAATCCCTTCGCCGCGACCGCGCCGGTGGGCGGCGAGCCGCGCGCCTTCAACCCGGTCACGACCGGCCTGTTGCCGAATATCGCCGTCGCCCTGCCGCTGAACGACCGCTTCGCCGTCGGCGTCTCGCTCGCCGCCCCGTTCAACTTCACGAGCCAGTACGACGGGCGCGCCTGGACCCGCTACGACGCGCTCACCTCCAGCCTGCGCACGGCGGACCTGCAGCTGACCGGCGCCATGCGGGTGACGGACTGGCTGGACGTGGGCGCGGCGGCGGACGTCACCTACGCCAAGGCCCGCCTCTCCAACGCGCTGCCGAACTTCTTCGCCGGCTCGCCCGACGCCCTTCAGCAGCTCGAAGGCGACGGCTGGAAGGCCGGCTGGAGCGCGGGCGCCCAGGCCTACCTCGGCCGCCTGACGCTCGGCGCGAGCTACCGCTCGAAGATCGACCACAAGCTGAGCGGCACGGTGAGCTTCAAGAACCTGCTTCCCCCCTTCCCCTCGGCGCTCAACGCCAGCCAGCCGGGCCGGGCGACCTACGCCACGCCCTGGATCGCCGCCGTCGGCGGCCGCTTCGCCCTCACCGACCGGCTCACGATCGACGCGCAGGTGCAGCGGATGGGCTGGAGCGCCTTCAAGGCCATCGATGTGACCACCGCGCTCGGCTCCCAGGTGATCCAGGAGCAGTACCGCGACACCACCTCCGGCGCCGTCGGCCTCGACTATGCGCTGGACCCGAGGCTCACCCTGCGCGCGGGCGTGCAGTACGACCCGACCCCCACCCGCGACGGCATCCGCTCGGCCCGCGTGCCCGACGGCGACCGCCTGCTGTTCGGCGTGGGCGCGACCGCCAGCCCGACCCCGCGACTGAAGCTCGACGCCGCCTTCCTCTACATCAAGTTCAAGGACACCCGGATCGACGACACCGTCAGCTTCTTCGAGGGCACGCCTGCGGCCTCCAGCAGCCATCTGGTGGGCGACGTCTCGGCCGCGGGCTATGTGCTGTCGCTGGGCATGCGGACGAGCTTCTGAAGCGCGCTTTCCCTCCCCTTCATGGGGCTACTCACACGTCTGCGCCGGACGCCCCCTCCGTCTCCCGCCTTGCGGCGGGAGCCCCCGCTGCGCGGTGGAGGATCTGGAGCGGAGCCGGGGCGGTGATCGGCCACACTGCCTCACCCGTCTCTCGCTTCGCTCGATCCACCCTCCCCATGAAGCGGAGGGTGGATTTCAATTGATCTCCGCCTTCTTCGGCGGCTCAGGCGGCAACGGGGCCACTGGGACGCCGTCTTCGACGAGGTCGCGGACCTCGTTGGGCGTCGCCTGGCCGTAGATGCCACGGACCTCGGCCTTGCCCTCGTGGATGGCGCGGGCCTCCTTGGCGAAGCTGTCGCCCACGTCGTCGAAGTTCTCCTCGACGTGCTTCCGGATGCGGCTCATCGCCTCCATCATCATCGCCTGGGTCGGCCGCGGGCTCTCGTCCTGCGTGGTCCGCTTCGTGCCGGAGACGGCAGGGGCCATGATCTGCTTGCGCACCGCCTTGGAAGCGCAGACCGGACACTCCAGCAGGCCGCGCGCCTGCTGGTCGTCGTAATCGCCCGAGGAGCCGAACCAGCCTTCGAACTCGTGCGTGTGTTCGCAAATGAGGGCGTAGCGGATCATGGTCCTCGGAACGTACGCGCATTGATCAGCGCAGGGATGGCCTGGCGCGCCTTGCCGACCGCCGCCAAGTCGAGCTCGGCCAGAAGCACGCCGGGCTCGTCATGGTCAAGATGGCCCAGCACCTCGCCCCAGGGGGCGACCACCAGCGAGTGGCCGTAAGTTCCGCGCCCGTCCTCGTGGAAGCCGCCTTGCGCCGGCGCGAGCACGAAGCTGCCGGTCTCGATGGCGCGGGCGCGCAACAGCACCTCCCAGTGCGCCTTGCCCGTGGAACGGGTGAAGGCGGCGGGCACGGTCAGGATCTGAGCGCCTGCCAGCGCCAGCGCCCGGTAGAGCGCCGGAAAGCGCAGGTCGTAGCAGATCGTAAGCCCCAGCCGGGCGCCGGCCGCCTCGGCCAAGACGGCCCGGTCGCCCGGCGCGTAGGTGGCCGATTCCCGCGCAGTCTCGCCGGACGGCAGGTCGACGTCGAACATGTGCAGCTTGTCGTAGGTCGCCACGATCTCGCCGTCGGGCGAGATCACCGCCTGGCGATTGGCCGCTTTGCCGTCCTCGCGCCGCACCAGCGCCGAGCCGAGGACGATGGTGACACTGAGCTCCCGGGCGGCCTGCCGCAGCCCCTGGACGACCAGGTCCACCTCCAGCGGCCGCACCAGCGGCAGCAGCGCCTCGCGGTCCTTCTGCAGCAGGTTGGTGCCCTCCGGCGTGGCGATCAGCGCAGCGCCTTGGGCGGCGGCCTCGCGCACCAGCGGCAGCACGTGCTGCAGCGCCGCCTCGGGCGTCGCGGGGGTGCGGGTCTGGACGAGGGCGATCTTCATCTCGACGGTGAATATAGGGATTGGCTTGCCTGGGCGTTACTCGCAATCCCCTGCGGAAACATGAGGCGCATCGCAGCTAGCCATGGCTGAAAACGCGGCATAGGGTTCCTCCCAGGGGCGGCCGCGCCCTTCTTCGATCGGTCCGCGACCGTCCATCATCGCGCTCTCGACGCGCACGACCCTCCCCGCGGGCGCGTCTACGGCGCCCGAACCGATGGGAGGACGACATGCCGATCCAGACGGCGGGGTCCGTACGAGCCTTGGCGCTCGTGGGCCCCACGAACTCAGGTAAGACGGCGCTCTTGGAAGCCTTGATGCTGGCCACCGGCGCGGTGGAGCGACGACCCGACGGGGCCGCGGCCGAGAGGATCGGCGACGCCAGCCCGGAAGCCCGCGCCCACGGCCATTCGGTCGAGCTGAACCTCGCCGACTTCGAATTCATGGGCGACCGCTTTGCGGTGATCGACTGCCCCGGGTCGCTGGAGTTCTGCGCGGACCTCGACGCCGCCGTCCCGGCCGTCGACCTCGCGGTGGTGGTCGCCGAGCCCGATCCCGCCAAGGCGACCCTGCTGCAGCCGACGCTGCGCGAGCTGGAGCGCCTGGGCGTTCCCCATGCCCTCTTCATCAACAAGATGGACCAGGCGCGCGGCAGCCTGCAGGAGCTGCTGGAGGCGCTGGCGCCCGTCAGTCGCGCGCCCCTGGTGGCGCGCCAGATCCCGATCTTCGACCAAGAACAGGTCACGGGCGCTATCGACCTGGCGCTGGAGCGCGCCTTCGTCTACCGCCCCGGCGAGCCCGCGGTCGAGATCCCGCCGGAGATGCAGGACGCCGAGGTCCAGGCGCGTTTCCATATGCTGGAGCAGATCGCCGACTTCGACGACGATCTCCTGGAACAGCTGCTGTCCGACGTCACGCCCAGCCGCGACGCCGTGTTCGCCGACCTGGTGCGCGAGATGAACGAGGGCCTGATCGTCCCGGTCTTCTTCGGCTCGGCCCAGAGCGGCTTCGGCGTCGGCCGCCTCCTGAAAGCCCTGCGCCACGAGGCGCCCCTGCCCGACCGCGCGGCCGAGCGTCTGGGCCTCCAGGGCGCAGGGGCCTATGTGGTCAAGGCGGCCTACGCCGGCCAGTCCGGCAAGATGGCCTACGCCCGGGTGTTCGGCCGCAAGCTGGAGGACGGCGCCGAGCTCATCCTGCCCTCCGGCGAGCGCTGCCGCGCCGGCGGCCTCTTCGCCGTGCAGGGCCTTGCGCTGAAGAAGATTGCGGCCGCGGCGCCCGGCGACATCTGCGCCATCGGCAAGGTCGAGCAGGCCCAGGCCGGCCAGATCCTCTCGCTCACCGGCCAGCCGCAGGCGGGCGCCGCGGTCCATGCGGCGCGCCGGCCGCTTTACGCGGTCGCGCTTGCGGCCAAGGCGCGCAAGGACGACGTGCGCCTCTCCGGCGCGCTCGGCAAGCTGGTGGAGGAAGATCCGGGGCTCACCCTGACCCACGACGCCGAATCCCGCCAGGTGCTGCTGGCCGGCCAGGGCGAGGGCCATGTGCGGCTGGCGATGGAACGGCTGAAACGGCGGTTCGGCGTGGAGATCGACACCGAGCAGCCGAAGACGCCCTACCGCGAGACCATCCAGAAAGCGCTGACCCAGCGGGCCCGCCACAAGAAGCAGTCCGGCGGCCACGGCCAGTTCGCCGACGTCACGATCGAGGTCCGGCCCCTGCCGCGCGGCTCGGGTTTCGTCTTCGAGCAGCGCGTCGTCGGCGGGGCGGTGCCCAAGCAGTGGATCCCCGCCGTGGAGGCCGGCGTCCGCGACGGCTTGGTCAAAGGTCCGCTCGGCTACCCGGTCACCGACCTGGAGGTAGTGCTGATCGACGGCCAGACGCACAGCGTGGACTCCTCGGAAATGGCCTTCCGCACCGCCGGGCGCCTGGTCATCGAGGAGGCGATGAAGGCCTCGGGCACGATCCTGCTGGAGCCGATCGACAAGCTGGTGGTCTATTCGCCCTCGCCGGCGGCCTCCAACGTGACCTCGGCGCTCACCGCCCGGCGCGGCCAGATCCTGGGCCTGGGCCCGCGCGAGGACTGGCGCGGCTGGGAGCGCATCGAGGCCTATCTGCCGCAAAGCGAGCGCCAGCAGCTGATCGCCGAGCTCCGGGGCCTGACCCAGGGCCTGGGCG
>CBJNAS010000211.1:0-5833 GCA_966434565.1 uncultured Phenylobacterium sp. | reverse complement strand
CCGAGCAGGCCCAGCTGGGTCAGATCCTGCATGGTGTTGCGGATCGAGGCCGGAGGGAGCGAGAGCCCGGTCTTGGAGAGCGTCCGCGAGCCCACCGGCTCGCCCGTCTCCAGATAGCTCTCGACGATTCGTCGAAAGATATCCCGCGCCCGTTCGTCGAGCTCGGCCAACGAGGGCCCGCGGGCAAAGAGAGGCGTCGTCACGTCAGCTTGCGGCGTCGATCGGTGTGCGCCCATGGACTGGACCAGTGGGATCTAGGATAAGCGCGGCCTCCAACCTTGCAAGACGCCTCGAAACCTCAGGAGTTCCAGCATGCGCCCGTCCGAACGTTTTGCCGACGCGCTGCGCCCGGTCACGCTCGAGGTGGGCGTCAACCGCTACGCCGAGGGCTCGTGCCTGGCCAGCTTCGGCCATACCAAGGTGCTGGTGACGGCCAGCCTGGAGGAAGGCGTGCCGCCCTTCCTGCGCGGCCGTGGCCAGGGCTGGGTGACCGCCGAGTACGGCATGCTGCCGCGCTCGACCCATACCCGCGGCCGGCGCGAGGCGGCGCAGGGCAAGCAGTCGGGCCGCACCCAGGAGATCCAGCGGCTGATCGGCCGCTCGCTGCGCGCCGTCGTCGACCTGAAGGCGCTGGGCGAGCGCCAGATCACCGTCGACTGCGACGTCATCCAGGCCGACGGCGGCACCCGGACGGCCGCGATCACCGGCGCCTGGGTCGCGCTGAGGCTGGCCACCCGCTACCTGCTGCACGAGGGGCTGATCACCACTGACCCGATCCTCGACCAGGTGGCGGCGATCAGCTGCGGCGTGTTCTCGGGAACGCCAGTGCTCGACCTCGACTACGAGGAGGACTCCAACGCCGAGGCCGACGCCAACTTCGTGCTGACCGGCAAGGGCGACATCGTCGAGATCCAGGCCACGGGCGAGAAGCGCGGCTTCAGCGAGGGCGAGTTCGAAGCCCTGTTCGCCCTGGCCCGCAAGGGCATCGCCGACCTCTGCGGGGCGCAACGGCAGGCCGTGGGCGAATAGGGAACCACGGACCCACACGGACCCACACGGACGGCAAATCGCGGGCGAGGTGCGAAGCCGTACGATGACCGGCTCATGGCCGGTCGATTCTTGTCGCCGAGCGTCGCGCACAAGTTCGAGGTCGACCCCTGTCCGTGTGGGTCCGGGTGGGTCCGTGGTTCAAAGACTCGAACTCCCCTCGGATTCGGGCCCCGGTTCGTAGACGAGCAGGTCGCCCGGCTCGCACGCCAGCTCGCGGCAGAGCGCCGAAAGGCTCGAGAATCGCAGTGCGCGCGCCTGGCCCGACTTCAGGAGCTCCAGGTTCCCCGGCGTGATCCCGACGCGGTCGGCGAGCTCGGCCAGCGACATCCGCCGCTGCATCAGGACGGCGTCGAGGCGCACGCGGATCGGCATGGGCGGGCTCCTGGCTAGATCGTCAGCTCGGCTTCGCGGCGCAGGCGCGCGCCCTCGCGGAACACCTCGGCGAGGACGAACACCACCAGCACCGAGAACCAGGCGGTGAGGCTGAAGCTCGGGCGCACATGGCGCACGCCGGGGAGCCAGGCCGAGACGCTCCAGACCACGTAGCGCCCGAGCTCCAGGGCCGCCAGGATCAGGCCGACCAGCCGCAGCCGCCCGACGTTGTCCGGGTGGAAGGGATCGCCCGCCGTGAGCGTGCCGAAGATCCGCCGCAGCGCGCCGATGATCACCAGCACGCCGGCCATGTAGCCGCCCGCCGCCAGCAGGCCGCCAATGATCACCGGGGCGCGCTGGACGATCTCGCCGCCCTCGCTGATGCGCACGTTTCCGAGCAGGGCGGGGTTGACGCTGAACAGCAGGGCCGCGACGGCCAGCAGGCAGACGAGCGTCAGGCCGACCACCAGGGCGCCATAGACGACGTCCAGGATGATCTTCAGGAAGCTGGACACCGAGCCCGGACCCAAGGCGCGCATCAACGACCCCTCCCCGCCCCGCTTAGCCGTCCGCGGGAAACTAGCCGAGGACGGCGCGGCCGGCGAAGCGTTATGGTCCGCGCCCCTGGACGAATGCGAAGAGGAGCAGGCCGCATGGCGCTCACCCTGGAGCCCGGCGCCAAGCTGGTGGTGGCGACGCACAATCCCGGCAAGGCGCGCGAGCTGGCCGAGATCCTGGAGAACCGCTTCCAGCTGGTGACCGCCGGCGAGCTCGGCCTGGCCGAGCCCGAGGAGACGGAGGCCACCTTCTCCGGGAACGCCCTGCTCAAGGCCCGCGCGGCGGCGCAGGGGAGCGGGCTTCCCGCGCTGGCCGACGATTCCGGCCTGTCGGTGCGCGCGCTGGACGGGGCGCCCGGGGTCTACTCGGCGCGCTGGGCGGGACCGGGGCGAGACTTCTACGAAGCCATGAAGAAGGTGGAGGAGCGGCTGGAGGAATCCGAGAGCGAGGACCTGGCGGCCTGGTTCACCTGCGCGCTGGCGATCGCCTGGCCGGACGGCCCGGCGGTGGTGGTGGAAGGCCGAGTCGACGGGACCCTGGCCTTTCCACCCCGCGGAACCCGGGGCTTCGGCTACGATCCGATCTTCGTCCCCAATGGCCACGACATCACCTTCGGCGAGATGGACCCGGCGGCCAAGGACCGCATGAGCCACCGCGCGCGCGCCTTCGCCAAGCTGAAGGCGGCGCTCTGGTGAACGCCCCGCCGCCGCTCGGGGTCTATGTCCACTGGCCCTATTGTGCGCGCATCTGCCCCTACTGCGACTTCAACGTCCATCGCGTGCGCCGACCTGCGGAGCCCGCCGCGCTCGCCCGCGCCATCGTCGCCGACCTCGAGGCCCAGGCGCGGATCACCGGCCCGCGCCGCCTGGTTTCGGTGTTCTTCGGCGGCGGCACACCCTCGCTGATGGACCCCGCCTGGGCGGCCGAGATCCTGGACGCCGCCCGTCGGCTCTGGGCCCCCGCGGCGGACCTCGAGGTAACCCTGGAAGCCAACCCGACCGACGCCGAGACGGATCGCTTGGCGGCCTTCGCCGCCGCCGGCGTCAGCCGGCTCTCGCTGGGGCTGCAGGCGCTCGACGACGCGGCGCTCGCCTTCCTCGGGCGCAACCACGACGCAGCCGCCGGCCTGCGCGCCGCGCGGGCCGCGGCGCGGGCGTTTCCGCGCCTCTCGCTCGACCTGATCTACGCGCGCCCTGGGCAGACGCCGCAGGCCTGGGCGGACGAGCTGCGGCGGGCGGCCGATCTCGGCGCGGAGCACCTCTCGCCCTACCAGCTGACCATCGAGGCCGGCACCGTCTTCGACCGCGCCGTCCGCCGCGGCCGCTTCGCGCCGGCCGATCCGCAGCTGGGCGCGACGCTTTTCGAGGTGACCCAGGAGACGCTGCGCGCGCTGGGCTATGCCGCCTACGAGGTCTCCAACCACGCCCGGGGAGAGGCCGCCCGCTCGCGCCACAACCTCGTCTACTGGCGGGGCTGGGACTACGTCGGCGCAGGTCCCGGCGCCCACGGCCGCATCACCCTGGGCGACGCGCGGCACGCGACCGTCGCCCGGGCGAAGCCCGCCGACTACATCGCCCAGACCGCGGCAGGCGCCGCCGGTTTCCCGGAGCTGCAACAGCTGAGCCCGCGGGAGACCGCCGAGGAACGCGTGCTGAGCGGCCTTCGCATCGACGACGGCGTGGCGCTCGCGGAGGTCTCCACCCTGGAGATCCCCCACGGCAAGGTCGTCGAACTAATCGGCCTCGGGCTGCTTGCCGACGACCCGGCGCGGCTGCGCGCCACGCCGGCGGGGCGGCTGGTGCTGGACCGGCTGACCGCCGAGCTGCTGGCCTGAAGCACCGGCGTCTTCACCGAGCTCGGGGCTTGTCAGACGCTCCGCGAGAGGCGAAGCCAGGCCGATGGCGCGCCCCCTGCCCCCACCGGTCCTCGACGACGCGCCGCTGGCGCCCGGCCTCTATGTCGTCGCCACCCCGATCGGCAACCTGCGCGACATCACCCTGCGGGCGCTCGACGTGCTGGCGGCCTGCGACCTGGTGCTGGCCGAGGACACCCGGGTGAGCGGCAAGCTGCTCGCCGCGTTCGGCCTCTCGAAGCCGCTGGAGCGCTATGACGAGCACGCCGCCGAGCGCGCCCGGCCCCGGGCCCTGGCCGCCCTGGCGGACGGCGCGCGGGTGGCGCTGATCTCCGACGCCGGAACGCCGCTGGTCTCGGACCCCGGCTACCGCCTCGTGCGCGAGGCGACGCAGGCCGGCCACCGGGTGTTTCCCGTGCCCGGCGCCTCGGCCCTGCTCGCCGGCCTTTCCGCCGCGGGCCTGCCGAGCGACCGTTTCCTGTTCGCGGGCTTTCCGCCGCCGAAGAGCGCCGCGCGCCGCGTCTTCCTCGAGGAGCTGGCGGGAATCCGCGCCACCCTGGTCTTCTTCGAAGGGGGCTCGCGGCTGGCGTCCAGCCTGGCCGACATGGCCGCGGTGCTGGGCGCGCGCGAAGCCGTGGTCTGCCGCGAGCTCACCAAGCTCTACGAGACCATCATCCGGGGCCCGCTCGCCGAGCTCGCCGCGGATCCCCGGTTCGAGGCGCCCAAGGGCGAGATCGTCGTGCTGGTGGGTCCGGGCCGCGAGGCGGAGGCGAGCGCGGCCGACGTGGACGCGGCGCTGGCCGAGGCGCTCACCCGGCTGAAACCCGCCGCCGCCGCCGCCGAGGTGGCCAAGGCGCTGGGCCAGCCGCGCCGCGAGCTCTACCGGCGGGCCCTGATGCTGAAGGACCTGAAGCTGAGGGACCTGAAGCTGAAGGACCGGGCGTGAAGTCCGCCCGCGCGCTGCGCGGCGCCGCCGGCCGGCGCGCCGGTCGCCGCGGCGAGGTGCTGGCCGCCATATGGCTGATGGCCAAGGGCTATCGGATCCTGGGCTTTCGCCTGAAGACGCCGCAGGCGGAAATCGACCTGCTGGCGCTGCGCGGGCAGACCTTGGCGGTGGTCGAGGTCAAGCGGCGCGGCGACCTGTTGACCGCCCTGGAGGCGGTCGGCTTCGATCAGCGCGAACGGCTGCGCCGCGCGGGCCTGGCCATAGCCGCGCAACGGCCGCGCCTTTCGGGTGCGGCGGTTCGCCTCGATCTCATGGCCCTCGCGCCGGGCCGACTTCCTAGGCATATTCCCGACGCCTGGAAGGGCGCGTGAAGGTGAAGGGCGGCTGAAAGACCGGATGACGCGAGAAGAGGCCGAGGATCTCCTGCTGGACGCCGGCGCCGCCGCCGACGGGGAATTTCCGCTGCTCGACGCGGCGATCGCCTGCGCGATCCACGAGGACCCGACGCGCGATCCCCAGACCGCGCGAGATCTCGGCTCGGCCGGGGTCGAGCGGCTGATGCTGCGGCTGAAGCGCGAGAGCGCCGAGGAGGCCCTGGCCGAGGCCATGGCCGGCGACCTCAGCCTGGCGGGCGATCTGTTCACCTACGATGATCCGGAGAACGCCGACATCATCTCCGTCAGCCTGCGGCGCAAGGGGCTGGCCGTGAGCCTGGGCGTCTACTACCTGCACGCCGCGCGCCGTTGCGGCCTGACGGTCCAGGGCGTCGACTTTCCCGGCCATTTCCTGCTGCGGATCGAGACAGAAGAAGGGCCGCTTGCGCTGGATCCCTTCAGCGAAGGCCGGGTGGTGCTGCCGTCGGAGCTGACGCGCCGGGCGCTGCACGCCGGGCTGACGCCGAACGTCGCCGACCGCCTCGACCGGCTGATGGCGCCGGTCAGCGACCGCGCGGTGTTGATCCGCCTGCAGAACACCATCTTCGCCCGCGCCTCGGCAAGCCGCGACTTCGCGCGCGCCGAGGTGGGAGCCGCGTCGCACCAGCTCGAGCAGCTCAC
>CBJNAS010000210.1:0-5858 GCA_966434565.1 uncultured Phenylobacterium sp. | reverse complement strand
CCGCGGCGGCGGGGCCGACGTGGTGGTCAGCCGGGAGGGCCATTCCTTCAAGTTCGACTGCGCCGTCACCCTGGCGTCCGGCCAGCAGCTGACGACGCACGGCCTGGGCGGCGACGCCTACATGGCCGTCGGCGCGGCGGTGGCGAAGATGGAGAAGCGCATCCGCCGTTACAAGCAGCGCCTGAAGGACCACCACCTGCAGGCGCTCGCCAAACAGCAGGAGACGGCCGCCTACTTCGTGCTGCAGCCGGCCGACTTCGAGGAGGATCTCGAGGGCGAGGACCATGAGACGATCCAGGGCTTTCCGGAGCCCATGGTGATCGCCGAGACCGAGACGCCTATCCGCACCATGACCGTCTCCATGGCGGTCCTGGAGCTCGATGTGACCGAAGCTCAGGCACTCATGTTTCGAAACGCCGCACATGGCGGATTGTCGGTGGTATACCGCCGCGCCGACGGTAATATCGGCTGGATTGATCCCGAACGGACGAAAAACATAAACGGGAACGGAATCGACGGAACCGCGGGGGCGTGATCGCAATTCGCGTTCCGTCATGAAGGCCCGCTAAAAGGCGCCGCCTTCCGCAGATTGAGTATCTTGGGACACATGCAGATCGGCGAGCTTCTCGATCGCAACGCGATCGCCCTGCGCTTGAGCGCCGCCAACAAGCGTCAGGCCCTGGCGCTGGTCGCCGAGCTCGCCGCCCGTAACCTGGGATTGGACGCCGGCGTCATTCTCGACGCCCTGTCGGAGCGTGAGCAGGCGGGATCGACCGGGGTCGGCCACGGCGTCGCCGCGCCGCACGCGCGGCTGGAGGGCCTGGAACGGATGCGCGGCGTCTTTCTGCGCCTCGACCAGCCGGTCGAGTTCGAATCCGTCGACGACCAGCCGGTGGATCTGATCTTCGCCCTGTTCGCGCCGCCGGAAGCCGGCGCCGAGCACCTGCGCGCCCTGGCGCGCGTCTCGCGCATGCTGCGCCAGGCCGACCTGCGTCAGCAGCTCCGCCAGGCCCGCACCGCCGACGCCCTCCACGCCCTCCTGGTGCAGGACGGCGGCGCCACCCGCTCGTCGGCGGCTTAATTTTCCCTCCGAAGGGGAGGGAAGAAAAAGCCGGCCCGCTCGGGGCCGGCTTTTCGTGAGATGGTCCTTGCGTCAGGGGGTCAATGCACCGAGACCGGAGCCAGCTCGTGGGCCAGGGCGGCGGCGACCGCCGCGTCGCGGTCGGTCAGCACCGCCAGGCGTTCACCGTCCGCACGGTGCACGGCGTACAGCGTCTGTTCGGGGTCGAGATCGAACCCTTGCACCTGTGCGGAGGGTACGCTCGCGAGAATTTCCGCCGCCTTCACGGGACGGACATAGACCAGGTTCGGCGCGCCGAGAGCAGCAAATGCTTCTGTTGTCAATGCCGGTGTCATAGGACCACCTCCAAACTTTGAACGCTTCGGACGGACGCCGGTTCAAGCCGTCCATCCCCACAACGGGCGCCGTGGTTCGCACGCCCTGATTTCAATCGCCGATGCTTGCCCCTGCGCCTCACCCCGCCGTGCGAATCGGCACCTGGGTGACGCGCTTCTCCGGTTCGGGGCGACAGAGGTCGATATGGAGCAGGCCATGCTCCAGGGTCGCGCCATCCACCACCATGCCGTCGGCCAGCACGAAACTGCGGATGAAGCCGCGTGCGGCGATACCGCGGTGCAGATAGGCTTCCTCGGGCCTGGCCTGGTCGCCGTCGCGCCGGCCCTGGATGGTCAGCTGACGGTCTTCGACCGTCACCCCGAGCTGCTCGGGCGTGAAGCCCGCGACGGCCAGGGTGATCCTCAGGCGGCCTTCCCCGCGATCTTCCACATTGTACGGCGGATAGCTCTCCGCCGCGGCCTTGGCCGCACGTTCGATGAGACCGCGGGTGTGCTCGAAGCCCAGCAGAAAAGGGCTGTCGAAGAGGATCGACCGATTCATTCGCGAAGAGTCCTTGCCAAAAGCGACTCTCCGGCCGGCCGCCCGGCAGCGGCGCAGCTCGGCCGGACGAAGGCTATGTGGTGACCCGGGCGGCGCTTTGCAATGCAGCAGGAAGCGCCGGGGCGCCCTTGACACCGACCCGTCAGTCGAGTGCTTTGCGCCGCTCTCGCGTCGAGGTTTAGGAGAGGTTCGTGGAGCTCGGGGCCGGTTCGACCACGCTGGCGCGCGCTCCGGGCGAGGAGCCGGCGGCCGCGGACGTCGCGCCGCCCACGTCCGCGCCGGAGCTCACCATCCTGATGCCCTGCCTGAACGAGGCCGAGACGCTGGCCGTCTGCATCGAAAAGGCCCAGGGTTTCCTGGCGCGCGCCGGGGTGGCCGGCGAGGTGCTGGTGGCCGACAACGGCAGCGCCGACGGCTCGCAGGAGATCGCCCGACGGCTCGGCGCCCAGGTGGTCGAGGTCGCCGAGCGCGGCTATGGCGCGGCGCTTCTGGGCGGCATCGCGGCGGCGCGCGGTCGCTATGTGGTCATGGGCGACGCCGACGATTCCTACGACTTCGCCGCGCTGGACCCGCTGCTCGAGCGCCTGCGCGCGGGCGCGGGACTGGTCATGGGCAACCGCTTCCGGGGCGGCATCGCGCCAGGGGCCATGCCGCCGCTGCACCGCTGGGTCGGCAATCCGGTGCTGAGCTTTCTCGGCCGCCTGTTCTTCCGCATTCCGGTGGGCGACTTCCACTGCGGCCTGCGCGGCTTCCACGCCGAGACCATCCGCGCCCTTGGCCTGACGACCACGGGCATGGAGTTCGCCAGTGAGATGGTGGTCCGCGCCGCCCTGGCCAAGGTCCGCATCGAGGAGGCGCCGACCACCCTCAGGCCGGACGGACGTAGCCGCCCGCCGCACCTTCGAACCTGGCGCGACGGCTGGCGGCATTTGAAGTTCCTGCTGATGTACAGCCCCCGCTGGCTGTTCCTCTATCCGGGCGGCCTGCTGGCGGGGCTGGGCGTCCTGCTGGCCGCCGCGCTGTTTCCCGGCCCGCTGTGGATGGGCGCCGTGGAGATGGACCTGAACACCTTCGTCGCGGCCTGCCTGATGATCGTGGCCGGGGTGCAGCTGGTCACCTTCGGGGTGCTGTCGCGGGCCTACGCGGCGCTGACCGGCTTCCTGCCGAAGACCCGGGCCTCGGGCGCGGTGCTGTCGCGCCTCAACACCGAGAGCATGGCCCTGCTCGGCGCGGGCCTGGGCGTGGCGGGGCTGGCCAGCTTCGGCTACGCCCTGAGCGTCTGGCTCAGCGTCCACCTGGGCGCGCTGACCAGCCCCTTGATCCCGCGCCTGGTGATGGGCGGCCTGGCGCTCGCGGTGGTGGGACTGCAGACCTTCTTCGCCGCCTTCCTGCTCGGCGTGCTGACGATTCCGCAGGCCCGGTGTGAGCGCTGACAGGGCGCCGCCCGGCCGGCCCGGGCCCACGCGGTCGCAACCGGTGCGCTTCCTGATCGTCGGCGGCGGGACCGCCGCCCTCTTGATGGGGCTGTCCTTCGGCCTGATGCGCCTGGGCGCGCCGCCGTTCGGAGCGGGTCTGGCGGCCTATGCGGTCTCCTTCGTGGTCGCCTACACGCTGCAGCGGAACTGGACGTTTCGGGCCGAGGGCAGGGCGGCGGGCCGGCATTCGCGGACCCTGCCGCGCTACCTGCTGGTGCAGGCCTCGTGCGCGCTGGTCTCGGGGGCGCTGTCGCACCTGCTGGTGCGCGTCTTCGGCTGGCCCCCGGCGCTCGCCTCCGCCGGGATGACCGTCTGCGTCGCCGGCGTCAGCTACTTCGCCTCCTCGCTCTGGGTGTTCGCCGATGACGCCCGCGCCTGAGCCGCCCCGCGCCAGCCGCGCGGCGCTGGTCCTCGGCCTGGCCCTGGCGGCGGGGTTCGTCGTGGCTTTCAGCGCCCGGCCGGCGATCGTGCTGTCGCACGCCGAGATCGACGACGCGCTGTTCATGCGGCTCGGCCTGCAGCTGGCGACCGGCCATTGGCTCGGCCACTACACCGTGCTGACCCTGGCCAAGGGCCCCGGCTTCCCGCTGTTCCTCGCCGCCGTGAGCCTTTCGGGCCTGCCCTATCCGCTAGCGCTCGGCCTGTTCCACGCCGCCTGCGCCGGTTTCGCGGCCTGGGTCGCGGCGCGCCTGACGCGATCGTCCTGGACGGGCCTCGCCATGCTGGCGGCGCTGCTGCTCGCGCCGGTGCTCTACAACGGCGACCTGCTGGGGCTCGCCCGTGACGCCTTCTACATGTCACTGACCCTGGCCTTCGCGGCGGCGGCGATCGCCACCACGACCGGCTGCTGCGGCGCGCCGCGCCGGATGGCGGCGCTGACCGGCGTCCTGGGCGCCTGGGTCTGGCTGACGCGGGAAGAAGGCGTGTGGCTGCTCCCGCTGGTGACCGTTCTGCTCGCGGCGGCCTTCGTGGTCCCCGCAGTCGAAAATGCGCCACGCTGGAGAGTCCGCGCTCTGGCCCCGGCGGCGCTGGCGCTGGGCGTGGCCGCGGCCCTGGTGGTGAGCTTCGGCCTGATAAACTGGGCGGTCTACGGCCGTTTCGTCATCAACGAGATCAAGGACCGCGCCTTCCAAGGGGCCCTGACGGCGCTGCAGGACGCCTCGGCGCCGTTTCATAAGGAAGGCGTGCCCGTGCCCGCCGCAGCGCGAGCGCGCATCTACGCCGCAAGCCCCGCCTTCGCCGAGCTGAAAGAGCCGATCCTCGACGGGCCGATGCAGGCCGACGCCACCCAATGGGGTTGCCGCGAGAACCGCAATTTCTGCGGCGACTTCGGCGGCGGCTGGTTCTTCTGGAGCCTGCGCAACACGGCTGCGGCCCGGGGCTATCACGAAACGCCGGCCAAGGCGGCCGTCTTCTACCGCCGGCTGGCCCGCGAGGTGCGCCAGGCCTGCGCCGACGGACGGCTGCAGTGCCGCCACTGGCCGGTCCCGCTGGTCCCGCCGATGAAGGCCAGCGAGCTCGGCGACGTGGGCCGCTCCTTCGCGCGCGTGTTCCACGTCATGACCTTCGGCGAGCCGGTCGGGCTGGAACAGGGCCCCTCCGACCTCACCGCCCCGGACGCCGAGGCCTTCGTCGCCCTGCTGAACCTGACCGCCTCGCAACAACCGGGGCCCACCGCGCTTCGGCGGTTCACCGGCTGGTTCGCCGGGGACGGGGCGCAATGGTTCAGTCTGCAGGCCACCGCTCCGGTCCAGGTGGCGCAGCTCGCCCGCGAGCCAAGCCCCGACCTGGTCACCCATTTCCGGGACCCCCGGGTAGCACGGCAGCGCTTCACCCTGGCCGTGGCCTGCCCCACGCGCGCGCCCTGTCCTGTGGTGTTCGCGGCCGACGGCGCGGCCGCCGTTCCGATCGATTTCGCGCGCCTCGGCAAGGGGGCGCATCCGGTCGCCGGCGGGACCCTCTACATCGACAGCGGCGGCGACCCCGCCCGGGCCCTGCTGCGGACGCGGATCTCAGACGCCTGGCTGACCGCCGCGGCGCGCCTCGATCCCCTGTTCCGCGGACTGGTGCTCCTGGGCGGCGCAGGCTGGCTGCTGCTGGCGCTCCTGTCCCTGGTCCGCCGCCGGATCACCGTCGGCTTCCTGGTCTGCACCGGCCTCCTCGCCTCGGTGCTGGCGCGGGCGGTGATCCTGTCGCTGATCGACGCCCTGTCCTTCGTGGCGGCGTCCCACGGCTACGCCCTGGCCGGCGCGATCCTGCTGGTGATGTTCAGCGTGCTGGTTCTCGCCGAGCTCGCGGCGGCGCTGAAGTCTTCTGCTGCAGCATAGGCCCAGCGCCCCGCCGTCGTCGCGGCAGACGGCTTCGCAGCGGCGGCAGGCCCCCCGCTACTTCAAAACCTGCGGCGGCCGGCGCCCATGTGCTGCCCA
>CBJNAS010000209.1:0-5865 GCA_966434565.1 uncultured Phenylobacterium sp. | reverse complement strand
CGGCGGCGATGCGGCCGTCGGAGGAGAAGGCGCTGATCACGTCGACGTCGCCGCTCGCCAGCGCGCGGTACATGAAGGTGGGCTGGTAGGCGCGCTTGGCCGCGAACGACAGGCCATAGACGCCCTCCACCGCCTTCCACTCCGGCCGGGCGAGGAACTCCAGGTCCGCGCCCAGGCGTAGCCGTGGCGCCTGGCGGGCGAGGTCGGTGAGGGAGCCCACCCCCAGCACCCGGGCGCTGGCCGGGCGCATGGCCAGGGCATAGGCGTTCTCGAAACCCAGCGGCCCCAGCAGGACCACGCCGTCACGCCGCGCCAGCTCGGCCGTGAGCGTCCGCAGCACTTCCGCCCGACCCGGGTTGTTCGTGCGCCGCAGGACATTGGTCCACAGCGTGCCGGAATAGTCGACGTAGGCGTCGATCTCGCCGGCCGCCAGCGCGCGATAGGCGACCGCCGAGCCGAGGTCGGCCTTGACCTGCGCCTGTGCGCCGGCCGCCCGGATGCGCTCGGCCATCAGCTCGGCCAGGATGTACTGCTCGGAGAAGGTCTTGGCGCCGATGACATAGGTCTGGGGCCGTGCGCCGCCGGCGAGTGGAAGCAAGGCGAGCGCCGCGCCCAGCGCCAGGCCGAGCGCGCCCGCCGCGATCCGCGCCCGGCTGCGGCGCCGCACGCCGGCCTCGACGAGGCCCAGCAGCTGGTCGACAGCGAGCGCCAGGGCGGCGGAGGCGGCGCAGCCGACCAGCACGTCCACCCAGTTCTCGGTCTGCAGGCCGGAGAAGATATAGTTGCCGAGGCTGGTCTGGCCGACCGGGGTCGACAGGGTGGCCGCCCCGATGGTCCAGACCGCGGCCGTGCGCACGCCCGCCATGATCACCGGCGCGGCCAGCGGCAACTCGACCCGCCAAAGGCGCTGCTGCGGGGTCATGCCCACGCCGTCGGCGGCCTCCCGAACCGCGGGATCGACGCCGAGGATCCCGGCCACGCCATTCCGGAGGATCGGCAGTACGGCGTAGAGCGCCAGCGCCAGCAGCGCCGGCAGGAAGCCCAGCGCCGAGAACCCGTGGCCGAAGAGGCCCCGCGCGACGGCCGACAGCGCCAGCAGCAGCGGATAGAAGAGGGCGAGCAGGGCCAGGCCGGGTATGGTCTGGATCAGGCTCGACGCCGCCAGCAGCGGCCAGCGCAGCCGCGCGCTGCGGCTCGCGGCCACCGCCAGTGGCAGGCTCGCGGCCAGCCCCAGCGCCAGCGCCGCGGCCGACAGCGCCACGTGCCAGGCGAGGTAGGACGGGAGCAGCGCCAGCGCGGCCGAGAGCCGCGGGCTCAAGGGGCAGCCCCCGAGAGCCGTGCGGCGAGGCGCTCGGCCTGGCGGCGCGGCGCCTCCAGCAAGGCCCGCACCTGCGGATCACGCGCCTCGCCGAACAGGGCGGCCGGGACGTCGTCGGCCAGCACGCGGCCCTCGCCGAGCACCACGATGCGGTCGGCGAGCAGCACCGCTTCGGCCATGTCGTGGGTGACCATCACCGTGGTGAGGCCCAGGCGTGCATGCAGCGCGCGGTAGTCGCTCCCGAGCGCGTCGCGGGTGAGCGGATCGAGCGCGCCGAACGGCTCGTCCATCAGCAGCATGGCGGGCTCGGCGGCGAGCGCGCGGGCCACCCCCACCCGCTGCCGCTGGCCGCCGGAAAGGGCGGCGGGCGCACGGGCGCCCATGTCGCGCGGCAGGCCGACCAGATCGAGCAGCGCGTCCACCCGGGCGGCGATCCGAGCCTTGTCCCAGCCCAGCAGCTTCGGCGTCACCGCGATGTTCTCGGCGACGCTGAGGTGCGGGAACAGGCCCACCTCCTGGAAGACGTAGCCGATCCGGCGGCGCAACTGATGCGGCGGCTCGGCCGCGGCGTCGCGTCCCTCGACCCGCACCCGTCCGGCGTCGGGCTCGACCAGCCGGTTGATGGTCTTGAGCAGGGTGGTCTTGCCCGAGCCGGAGGGCCCCACCAGGGCCACGAACTCGCCGCGCCCCACGCCCAGGCTGACGCCGGCCAGGGCGGCGTGCGCGCCGTAGCGCTTCTCGACCGCCTCGATCTCGATGATCGGCCCCGCCATGATTGAGACGTAGCACGAGGCCACGCCGAACGCCCCCTCGCTTGGTCAGGACGTGCTGCCCACCGAGGCGGGGTCTACACGTCAGGGAGAGCGCAGCGCCTCGTTCTCCAGCTCGTCTTCGATCGCGAGCTCGGGATGGCGGCGCACCAGCTCGCAGCGCTCATGCGCCAGCTGCTCCCAGGTTGCCGCCATTCTAAGCAGTTGTTCGCGCAACTCCCCGCTCACGCCATCGGAGAGCCTGCGACATTCGCTGGCGTGGCGCCGATATTCCGAGGCCTTCTTCACGGCCCCGGCTCCCGGGCGCGCTCGGCGCCTCTAACCACCCTGGAAAACATGCCCGCCAGCCTCGATAGCCGCCCATTGTGAAACGAAGGGCTCAGGTCAAGGTTGCATCGCGGCCGCAGACCGCGTTGCGCGTTCGTGTGAGCAGCCAGGACGCGAGCGCCGCAGCGGAACGGCCACGGTTGACGGGGGGCGACCGCGTGCTACCTCCCGCGGCTTCGAGACGGACCCGAAAGATCCCATGGCCCTGAAAGTCGCCATCGTCGGCCTGCCGAACGTCGGCAAGTCGACCCTGTTCAACGCGCTCACCCAGACCGCGGCCGCCCAGGCCGCCAACTATCCCTTCTGCACCATCGAGCCGAACGTGGGCGATGTGGCCGTGCCGGAGCCGCGGCTGGAGAAGCTGGCGGCGATCGCGGGCTCGAAGGAGATCATCCCCGCCCGCATCAACTTCGTCGACGTGGCGGGCCTGGTGCGCGGCGCCTCCAAGGGCGAGGGCCTGGGCAACCAGTTCCTGGCCAACATCCGCGACTGCGACGCCGTGGCCTTCGTCACCCGCTGCTTCGAGGATGACGACATCACCCATGTGGAGGGCCGCGTCGACCCCCTGGCCGACCTCGACGTTATCGAGACCGAGCTGATGCTGGCCGACCTGGAGAGCCTGGAGAAGCGCATCGTCAACCTGGAGAAGCGGGCCAAGACCGGCGACAAGGAGTCCGCCACCACCCTTCGCCTGGTGAACCTGGCGCTGGCCGAGCTGAACGCGGGACGCCCCGCCCGCGTCGCCGCGGTCCCGCCGGAGGACGCCAAGGCCTGGCGCATGCTGCAGCTGCTCACCTCCAAGCCGGCCCTGTACGTGGCCAACGTCGACGAGGTCTCTGCGGGCAGCGGCAATGCGCTTTCGGCCAAGGTCGAGGACCGCGCCGCCGCCGACCGCGCCAAGACGGTCGTGATCTCCGCCAAGATCGAGAGCGAGATCGCCATGCTGGACGAGGCCGAGCGCGGCGAGTTCCTGGAAACCCTGGGGTTGGAGGAGCCGGGCCTCAACCGCCTGATCCATGAGGCCTACAAGCTCCTCGGCCTGCAGACCTACTTCACCGTGGGGCCGAAGGAGGCGCGCGCCTGGACCATCCCCGTGGGCGCCACCGCGCCGCAGGCTGCCGGCGAGATCCACACGGACTTCGAGAAGGGCTTCATCCGCGCCGAGACCATCGCCTACGATGACTACGTGCGCCTGAGCGGCGAAGCGGGCGCGCGGGACGCCGGCAAGCTGCGGAGCGAAGGCAAGGACTATGTCGTCAAGGACGGCGACGTGATGCACTTCAGGTTCAACGTATAGGGCTGAACGCCCTCTCCTCCGCTCATCCCGGCGGAAGCCGGACCCAAGCGGAGGCGCAGAGCGGGCGCCGTGCTGCTGCAACCGCTGAGCCAAACTGCCTGCTCGGCTTGGTCCCTGCTTCCCGCCGGGATGAGCGGATCTGGAGGGAGCCGATCATGGGCGAGACCATTCAGCTGAAGAGCCGCTTCGACGGGTCCGAGCTTGCCGCCTATCACGCCGCGCCGCGCGACGCCCGGCGCGGCGGGCTGGTGCTGGCGCAGGAGATCTTCGGGGTCACCGACCACATCCGCGAGCTCTGCGAGGGATTCGCCGAGGACGGCTACGAGGTGATCGCGCCTTCGTTCTACGACCGGCTCGAGCCGGGGTTCGCGGCCGGCTACGAGGGCGAGGATCGGCAGAAGGGCCTGCGCTTTTCCGAGGCCACGCCCTGGGACCAGGTGGCGGGCGACCTGCAGGCGGCGATCGACGCCCTCGCGCCGCCGGTGTTCGTGACTGGGTTCTGCTGGGGCGGCTCGGCGGCGTGGCTGGCGGCCTGCCGCTGCGAGGGGCTTTCGGCGGCGGCCTGCTTCTACGGCCGGCGGATCAGCGAGCTGGTCGAGGAGACGCCGAAGGTCCCGACCATCCTGCATTTCGGCAAGACCGACGCCTCGATCCCGCCGCAAGCCATCGAGGCGATCGCCGCCCGCCACCCGGACCTGCCGATCTATCTCTACGACGCCGGCCACGGCTTCGTCTCCGACCGGCGGGCCGACTACGACCCCGACAGCGCCCGCCTGGCGAGGCTGCGCACCCTGGCGCACTTTTCGCGCAACAGCGGCGTGCGCGTGGAGGCTTGACGAGGGTTGCCATTCTTCATCGCTCCTCGATCAGCCGCCTGACGTCGGGGGCTTTCTCCAGGGAGCGGACGAGCACCGCCTGGGCGGCGAGGATGCCGATGCCGGCGGCGTAGGCGGAGAAAACGTTGGCGCGGTAGGTCCCGGTCGCGGCCACCGAGGCGATCTGCCAGTAGATGAAGCCGGCCGCTCCCAGCAGCAGCACGAGGCCGGTGACGATCGAGCCGGGGGTCTGGCCGAAGCCGGCCTGGAAGCTCATCCAGACGTACTTGGTCAGCCATCGCCGCAAGGGTGGAATGACCAGCGGCGCGGCGAGCGAGGCCAGCAGGTAGAGCGCCGGCCACAGCAGGATCCAGCGCAGCACCAGGCCTGCGCCGCCGGGCAGGCGGCCGATGGCGTGCACGGCGGCGCCTGCATAGATCAGGCTGGCCACCGCCACGGTGAAGTCCTGCATTCGCTTGAAGTTACGCCAGGCGCGCGTGTACGAGGCCATGACCCCATGATGCCGGGGGTTGCGGGCGCACGTAAGGCGCCGCAGTCGCAGACTCATCACGCTTTGGCTATGCTCGCGCCACGCCCGTGAGCCCATCTCCTCGCCTCCTCGCCCTCATATGGCTCCTCTGGCCCGCCCCCCTCTGGCCCGCTATGGCGCGCGCCAGCGAGAGCCGCTGCTGGTACGAGGCCGGCGTGGTGGTCGCGCCGGCCGAGGTGATGGGTGTCGCCGGCGACTATGTTCTGGACACCGGCGCGCCCCGGACCCTGCTCGCCGACACCCAGGCGCAAGGCGCCGGCTTCGCCGAGACGGCGCTCGCCGGCGAGGTGCGCCTGGCGGGCATGGAAGTGCGCAGGCAGCCGGTGACGGTCGCCAAGCTGGACGCGAGGCTCGCGGCCTTGCCGACCCCTGTGGCGGGCGTGATCGGCGCGGACGTGCTGTCCCGCTACGTGCTGGACGTGAGCTTCGCGCCCTGCCGGATCGGCCTGTGGCGGCCCGGGCAGGCCCCGCGTCTCGGCTGGACGGCGGGCGTGCCGATCGCCTGGCGCTCGGGCCGGCCGGTGGCGGCGGCCGCGGCGGCGGACGGCGCGCGCGCCCTGGCCGGCGACTTCGTGCTCTCCACCGGCTCCGACACCCCGGTGCGGCTGCGCGACGACCTGGCCGACGCCCCCGGCGCGGTCAGCCGGGCGGAGCTCTATCCCTACGGCGCGCTCAGGCCGCGGGTCCGGGCGCTGTCCTTCGCCGGCGAGCTGTTCGAGTTCCCGAAGAGCGGCCTGACACCGAAGGCCGAGCTCGACGCCGCGGGCGAGATCGGCGCGCCGGTGCTG
>CBJNAS010000208.1:0-5891 GCA_966434565.1 uncultured Phenylobacterium sp. | reverse complement strand
CCCGCAAGCGGGGGAGCATCTTGACTCCAGATCCTCCACCGCGGAGCGGCAGGGGAGGATCGGCGCGGGAGCGCCGAGACGGAGGGGGCGTTCTTGGGCCTCACCCGAAAACCCCGTGCAGCCACCACTTCGCCGGCTGGCCCGCTTCGTACAGGCTGGCCCGGAAGATCCAGAACCGCGCCCCCGCCTGGTCCTCGACGCGGTAGTAGTCGCGGACATGGCCGACCGAGACCTGCTCGATATCGGCCTTCCACCATTCCTCGGCGATGCGCTCGGGACCCTCGGCGCGGCGCACGCGGTGCAGGCGCCCGCGCCAGCGGAACTGGCTGGGCGGGTCGTCGGGGGTCAGCGCGATCACGCCGTCCACCGGCTCGGGTCGGCGGAAGAGACGCACGGGCCGGGGCGCCTCCGGGTTCCAGGCGGGGCTGTATTCCGCTCTGGCGGCCGGCGGATCGGCGAGCGGGCCTTCGCGGGCGACCGCCCGCTCCGGCACATGGCTCTGGGCGGGGCGGGCGCGCCAGACGCGGGCCTCGCCCAGCCGGTTGGTCAGCCGGTCGACCAGGGGCGCCACGCCGTCCTCGGCGCCTTGCGCGCCCGCTTCCAGGTCGGCCTGCTGCGGCGCGAGCGGCTCGGCCTCATAGGCCAGGAGGGTGGCGACCTCGACGCCGAAGCCGGGATCGAGCGTCTCGAGCTTGGGGGCGAACAGCCTGCCCAGCCGGCCCGGATCGCGGCCGGCCCGCGACAGGCCGACGGTGACGACGAGCGCCTTGCCGTCCAGCCGGTGGTAGGCGAGCTCGAAGCGCCGCGCGCCATGGCCGCGGGCCTCCAGCATTGCGCAGAGCTGGGCGGAGATGTCGAAAGCCACGCGGCTGATGTCCTGCGGCGCGCTGATCGGCTCGGCGAAGGCGAGCCGGGCGAACCAGGGCGTGGGCGGGCGCGTGAAGGCCAGCGCCTCGGGCGCGCGGCCCAGCGCCTGGTCGAGGCGCGCCAGGGTCTCGGCGCCGAAGCGACGGCCGAGCGGCGCGCGCGGGATCGCCATCAGCTGGGAGAGGCTGTGCAGGCCCAGCCGCTCGATCTGGGCGGCGGTCTCCGGCGCCAGGCGCAGGGCCTGGGGCGGCAGGGCGGCGAGCCGCGCCGCCTGGCCGCCGGGCGGGGCGATGGTCCCGTCCTCGCCGAAGTGGGCGAGCGCCCAGGCCGCGCCGGCGGTGTCGGCGATCGCCAGGCGGAAGGGCAGGCCGTTGGCCAAGAGCCGGGCGCGCAGATCCGCGAGCATCCCCGCCTCGCCGCCCCACAGGTGGGCCGCGCCGTCGATGTCGAGGAAGAGGCCGTCGGGTGGGAGGGTCGCCACCGCCGGGGAAAAGCGCACGCACCAGTGGGCGAGCGCCTTCAGCGCGGCGGCGTCGGCCTCGGGCTCGGCCTCGGCGGTGACGAGGTCCGGGACCAGGGCCGCCGCATCGGTCGCCTTCTGGCCTGGGTGCAGCTTCAGCTGCGCCGCCTCCAGACTGACGGCGGCGAGCCGCCGGACGCCGCGGACGGTGTGGACCAGGGCGAAGGGAACATCGCCTTCCGCATGAAGGGGAGGGAGGGGGGCCTCACGCCGCTCGCACGACCGCCGCCGGCGCCAGTTCGCGATCGCCCAGGTCGGCGACCAGGCGCAGAGGATGCGTGTCATCCCTGACCTCCCCGTTCCAGAGATCTTGGCCATAAGCGCTCTTCGCCTCGAAGAGCCAGGCGCAGGGGCGCCCGCCCCGGCAGCGTTCCAGCACGGCGGCGAAGCGCGGCGCGCCCAGGCCGAGACATGACTGGCCGGGCTCGCCGGCCGCCGGCTCCGAGGGCGCCGAGCCGACCCGCCAACGGGTCGCCGCCGCCGTGCCGGTCGTCTCGCGCCGCGCCGGCCCGCCGAAGGGGCGGCGGCGGATCACGAAGCCGGCGGCGCCCCGCCGCTCGCAGGCGAGCTGCAGCCGGCGTCCCGCGGTCAGGTCCACCGCCTCGACCTCGCCGATGACGGCGGCGACGCCCTCCGCCCGCAGGGCGTCCTCCATCACGCCCAGCGCCTCGGCCTCGTCGCGGGCGCAGACCTGGATCAGCCGCTCGGGCGGAAAGCCCAGGCCTTCCAGCCCGGGAGCCCAGAGATCGTCGCGCCTGAGCACCCAGATCGTCCAGCCACGCCGCGCCAGCGGCAAGGCCAGCAGCGCGGTGAAGGCGGCCGGCGCGGCGGCGATCTCGGCCTCCAGCCCATCGGCGCCGATCTCGTGCCAGGCCCCCAGCGCCAGCCCGCCGCCCAGGGCCGCGTCCACCGCCGGCTCTCCCAGGGGCAGGCGGTCGAACCGCCCGCGCCCGCCCGCCTCCAGGGCGGCGACCTCGGCCCTCACTGCGGCCAGGCTTTCTGCGCGGGCCAGGGGCATGGTTGAGCGGACTCCTTTTGTTCTGACTTTGTTCTGAAACTCATGAGGGCGAGAGTCAAGTTCCCGAGCCGCGGACCGATATTCGCCAAGGATCTCCTCGCGGTCCTCGGCTTTTGCCCAAAACCCGGCCGACACAAAGGCTTAGACCAGCACGAACCCGGACCCCCGCCGCCGCGTTTCCGGACTCAGAGCCTTCCGGAGACGCGCCATGGCCACCCGTCCGACCTGGCAGGGCTATCTGCGCCTGAGCCTCGTGAGCTGTCCGGTGGCGCTCTACACGGCCACCAGCAGTGGCGGGGAAGTGCGCTTCAACATGCTGCACGCCAGCACCCACAACCGCATCAAGATGGTGCCCACCGATCCGGAGACCGGGCCCGTCGACCGCTCCGAGATCGTCAAGGGCTATGAGATCGAGAAGGGCCGTTACGTCGTGGTCACCGACGAGGAGATCAAGAACGTCCGGCTGGAGACCACCCGCACCCTCGACATCGAGCGCTTCGTGGACGAGGGCGACATCGATCGCCTCTACTGGAACGACCCCTATTTCCTGGTCCCCGACGGCGACATGGCGGTGGAAGCCTTCACCGTCATCCGCGAGGCGATGACCAAGACCGGCCAGCTGGCGCTGGGCCGGTTGGTGATGCACCAGCGCGAGCGGCTGATGGCGCTGGAGCCGCGGGACCGCGGGATCGTCGCCTTCTCCCTGCGCTCCAAGCGCGAGGTGAGGAGCCCGGCCGAGCTGTTCGACCGCATCGCCGACCTGAAGCCCAATCCGCAGATGGTCGACATCGCCATCCAGATCATCAAGCAGCAGGAAGGCCCCTTCGATCCCAGCCAGTTCAACGACCGCTACGAGGACGCGCTCAGGGCGCTGATCCAGCAAAAGGAGAAGGGCGCCACCGTCACCGCTCCGGCCGAGCCCCAGGAGGCGCAGGTCATCGATCTCATGGAGGCCCTGCGCCGCAGCCTCGGCCAGGCCGGCGGCGGCGAGCGGCGCAAGCCCGCCGCCAAGGCGCCTTCCCGCGGCGGGGGATCGGGCGCGGCCGCGAAGAAGCCAGCCGCCCGCAAGTCGCCGACGAAGAAGCGGGCGTGAGCGGTTGGAAAATCCTGGGCTTACGCGGACGCCACGCCGACGGCTCACCCACGGCGCTTCAAACGCGCGATCGCGTCCGCCAGCGGCCGCTCGGCGTCGCAATAGTCGGCCCAGGCCTTGGTCTTCGCCAGCAGGGCGGGCGCGGTGCGCAGGGTGAATCGCTTGGGATCGAGCCCCGGCTTCACCGCCTTCCAGGTGACCGGGAAGGAGACCGGCGCATGCTCCCGGGCCCGGGGCGACAGCGGGGCCACCGCCGTCGACATGCGGTCGTTGCGCAGATAGTCGAGGAAGATCCGCCCCACCCGCTTGGCCTTGGCCATGTTGACCAGGTAGCGGTCGGGGGCGTCGGCGGCGATCGCCAGGCAGACGTCCTGCGCGAACGCCTTGGCCGTAGCCCAGGCGGTCTTGCCCTTGCCGTCGGCCAGAGGCGTCACGACGTGCAGGCCCTTGCCGCCGGTGGTCTTGCAGAAGGCGACCAGCCCCAGAGCCTCGAGCCGTTCCTTCACCGCCAGCGCCCCCTCGATCACCCGCTCGAACGGGATCTTCTCGTCCGGGTCGAGGTCAAAGACCAGACGTCCCGGGACCTCCGGCTGGTAGGGCTGGCAGTTCCAGGGGTGGAACTCCACGGCGGCCACCTGGGCCAGCGCGATCAGGGCCTCGATGCGGTCGACCTGCAGGTAGGGCTTGTGGTCGCCGAACACCTCCACTTCTGAGATCAGGGCCGAGGAGCCCTTGCCGGCGTGGCGCTGGAAGAAGCGCTCCTTGGCGAAGACGCCGTCTGGGGTGCGGATGATCGAGCAGGGCCGGCCTTCCAGGTGGCGCATCATCCAGGGGCCGACCGCCTCCAGGTAGCGCGCGAGGTCGAGCTTGCTCACCGGGGCGCCGTCGCCGCCGTCGGGCCACAGAGCCTTGTCGGGATTGCTGAGGGTGACGCCCAGGACGACATTGCCGCCAGCCGCCTTCGGCGCCGGTCTGGTCTTCGCGGGGGCGGGTTGAAGAATCTCAATTTCGGCGAGGGGCGCAGGCGTCTCGGCGACCACCTCGGCCGCGGACTTGTCCTCGCGCAGGGCCTTGAAGGCGCCCTGGCGCACGAGGCCGCTTCCGGTGAAGCCGGCGAACTCGATCTCGGCCACCAGCTCCGGCCGGGCCCAGTGGACGTCGGCCGTCTTGCGCGGGGCGCCGGGGCCGGTGAAGGGGCTCCTGTCGCTCTCCAGCCGCTCCAGCTTGGGCAGGACGCGGCTCACCTTGTCGCGCCCGAATCCCGTGCCGACCTTGCCGACATAGACCAGCTTGTCGCCGCGATGGACCCCCACCAGCAGCGAGCGCAGCTGGCCCGTGTCACCGGTCCAGCCGCCGACCACCACCTCGTGCCCGGCGCGGCACTTCGATTTCAGCCAGGTGTCGCCGCGGTCGGAGCGGTAGGAGGCGTCGAGCCGCTTGGAGACGATGCCCTCCAGGCCCATGCGGCAGGCGGATTGCAGCACGGCGTCCCCCGCCGTCTCGAAATGGTCGACGTAGCGGATGCGGGGGCCGAGCTTCTGGCCCGCCGCGGCCAGCAGCGCCTGCAACCGCGCCTTGCGCTCGCGCAGCGGCAGGTCGCGCAGGTCGCAGCCCTCGGCGAACAGCAGGTCGAAGGCGAAGAAGACGAGATCCTGGGTCTTGCGGTCCGCCAGCGCCGCTTGCAGCGCCGGGAAGTCCGGCGCGCCGTTCGCGTCGAGCGCGCAGGCCTCACCGTCCACCAGGCCGTCGGGCAGCGCCTCGGCGGCGCGGCCGATCTCGCGGAACTTCTGGGTCCAGTCGAGGCCGGCGCGGGTCTTCAGCGTCGCGCGGCCGTTCTCGACCCGCAGCTGCAGCCGGTAGCCGTCGAACTTGATCTCGTGGCCCCAGCCCGCGCCCTGCGGCGGCCGGTCGACCGACTTGGCGAGCTGCGGCGGCACGAAGCCGGGAAGCGCCGCCGCCTTCTTCAGCTTCGGTGCGGGCGCGGCCTTCAGCGGGGCGGCAGGCGCGGGCGGTTCGGCGGCGCCGCGGTTGGACCGCCACACCGCCTTGGCCGAGGCGCGCGGGCCGGGCCCGGCCATGAACGGCTTCGGCCCCTTGCCGCCGCCCTGGGCGATCTGCTCCATGGTGCGGTCCGAGGCGACCGAGGTCTGCGCCTCTTCGGTCAGGCGCTCGCCGTCCGCTTCCACCGCATAGGCGTCATGGTGCTTGATCAGCAGCCAGTTGGTGGTGCGCTCCCGCTCGCGCGGCTTCATCCGCACCAGCACGAAGCCGCCGTTCAGCCGCTCGCCGTGCAGCACGAACTTGAAGTCGCCCTTGCGCAGGGCCTCGCGCGGATCGGTCCCGGGCTCCGGCTCCCAGTAGCCGCGGTCCCACAGCATCACCGTGCCGCCGCC
>CBJNAS010000207.1:0-5914 GCA_966434565.1 uncultured Phenylobacterium sp. | reverse complement strand
CCGAAGGCGACGATGAAGATCGAGCCGAGCACGATGCGCGGGATGGCGTTGACCATCTTGATGTAGGGACCGAGGACGTCGGCCAGATAGCGGCTCTGGCCCTCGTCGAGCGAAAGCTCCGCGCCGGCGGCGAGGTCGTGCGGGACGTAGAGACGGATCATCGGCGGCGGTTGTAGCGGCTCCCTCGCCCGCGCCCAAGCCCGGGCGGTGGCTCAGTTCGCCAAAGGAAAGTCGGGATGAGCGGTTGGCGGTCGATCCGCGTTACAGTCCCGCCATGTCCCACGACGACGACGAAACCGAACTGCAGGCCCGCCAGCTGGCGCTGGTGCGCTGGCAGCAGCACAGCATGAGCTCGGGCGAGAAGGTGCTGGTCATCTTCGAGGGCCGCGACGCCGCCGGAAAGGACGGGGCGATCCGGGTGCTGACGGAGCATCTGTCGGTGCGCTCGACCCGGGTGGTGGCTCTGCCCAAGCCCTCCGAGCGCGAGCGCACCCAGTGGTGGTTCCAGCGCTACGTCCCACGCCTGCCGGCGGCCGGGGAGACGGTGATCTTCAACCGCTCCTGGTACAACCGGGCCGGCGTCGAGCGGGTGATGGGGTTTTCCACGCCCGAGGAGCAGGAGGCCTTCCTGCGCGACGTGCCGACCTTCGAGGCCATGCTGCTGGAGAGCGGGCTGAAGATCGTCAAATTCTGGCTGGACGTCTCCAAGGCCGAGCAGAAGGAGCGGCTGGACGAGCGGCGCACCGATCCCCTGAAGGCGCTGAAGGCCTCGCCCCTCGACGCCGCGGCGCAGGCCAAGTGGGACGACTACACAGCCGCGCGCGACCTCATGCTGCAGCGCACATCGACGGCGCTGTCGCCCTGGATCTGCGTGCGCGCCGACCACAAGAAGAAGGCTCGGCTCGCCATACTGAGCCACCTCGCCCATGTGCTGGCGCCGCCGACCATCGCCGAGACCGTGCCCGCGCCCGACCCGCAGGTGCTGTTTCCGTTCGAGACCGCGGCGCTCACCGATGGGCGGCTGGAGCGGTAGTTCAAGCCGACCGCATCTGTGGGAGATGGTCGGACGCCAGGGGCGCGTCCGCCGCGGCGGCCGCCTGCCGGATCGCCTCGAACAGCTTGGGCGCCTCGATCGGCTTGCCGACCCAACCGTCCATGCCGGCCCGAGCGTATTCCTCGATCTGGTGCTGCATGATGTTGGCGGTGAGCGCGATGATCGGCGTGCGCGGCAGGCCGGCTTCGCGCTGCAGACGGCGGATTTCCATCGCCGCCTCGACGCCGTTCATCACGGGCATCTGCGAGTCCATCAGGATCAGGTCGAAATCGCGCTGGCGGACCGCCGCGACCGCCTCCTGGCCATCGGCCGCCACCGTCAGCTCGGCGCCCAGGGGCTCGATCAGGGCGGCCAGGATCAGCTGGTTGGTCGGATTGTCCTCCGCCGCCAGGATCCGGAGCGGCCGGTCGAGCTCCGGCGCGGCCGCGGGCGCGGGGCCGGCCGTGGCGGCCTCGGCTCGGGCGAGCGGGGCTGCGAAGGTGAAGCAGGCGCCTTCGCCCTCGCGGCTCTCCGCCGCGATCCAGCCGCCCATCAGCCGGGCCAGGGAGTCGCATATGGCCAGACCCAGGCCCGTTCCGCCGAAGCGCCGGGTGGTCGAGGCGTCGGCCTGGGTGAACTTCTCGAAGATCGTCGCCAGCTTGTCCGCCGGGATGCCGACGCCGGTGTCGGACACGGAGAAGCGCAGGCCCTCGGGATCGCAGGCGACCTCGACACGGACGCTCCCGCTCGCGGTGAACTTCACTGCATTGGAGATGAAATTCGAGAGCACCTGGCGGATGCGGGCGCTATCGCCGATCCACAGCCCCTTCGCCTCCGACGCGACCTCGACGACGAAGGCCAGGTCCTTCTGGGCGGCGAGCGGGGCGTAGGCCGCCGCGGTCGAGGCGACGGTCTCCTCCAGGTCGAAGGAGTGGGTCTCCAGCTCGAGCTTCTCGGCCTCGATCTTGCTCAGGTCGAGCACGTCGTTGAGGATGGCCAGGAGGGCGCGGCCGGCCTCGTTGATGACGTTGAGCCGCTCGCGCTGCTTGTCGCTGAGGGGCGCGCGCTGCATGACCTGGGCCATCCCCAGGACGGCGTTCAGCGGCGTGCGGATCTCGTGGCTCATGTTGGCGAGGAACGCGCTCTTGGCGCGGCTGGCCCGCTCCGCCAGCTTGCGGGCCTCGATCTCACTGGCCACCAGCTCCCGCTGCGCGGTGATGTCGTTCATCACCACCACGAAGCCGCCGTCGCCCGTAGGCGCGCGGTGGACATCGAAGAAGCGGCCGTCCTTGGCCAGGAACTCCTCGACGTGCAGCGGGTCGAGCGCGGGGTTTCCGCTCAAGGCGCGCGCCATGACCTCCGCCGGCGCGTTGTCCGCGTAGGGCCCCAGCACGAGCTCGCGATAACTCGCGCCCTGGACCGGGGCCGACCCGTGCGCGACCAGGATGTCGGCGAAGGTGCGGTTCCAGAAGATCAGCTTCTGGGACGGGTCGAAGAAGCCCAGCCCCGTCGGCGCCTTGTCGAGCGCCCGGTCGAGCGCCGCCAGGGCTGTTCGCCGGCTGAACCGGTCGACCGCGAGCATGCCGCCCCCGGCCACCATCAGCGCCACGACCAGGGCGCTCAGCACCAGCGCCAGCTCGGGCCGGCTGTAGACCGTCGGCCCGTCCATCATCGGCGCCGGGTGCAGGGTGATCGCGCCCATGGCGGTGAAATGCAGGCCGCAGATGGCGAGCGTCAGGATGATCGGCGCGGCGACCGCACGACGGAGGTTCGACAGGTCGCCGGCGGCGAGCAGAGCGGCCACGGCGCCCGCCACACCGATGACGACAGAGACCGCGGCCAGGCCCAGGTTCCACTCGATGGTCGCCGGAAGCCGCATGGCCGCGACCCCCATGAAGTGCATCGCTGCGATCGCCAGCCCCCAGGCGCCGCCGCCCAACGCCCGGAACACCGGGTCCGGCCGGCGGGCCGCAAGCAGCACCCCCGCCGAGATGCCGGCCGCCGCCCAGAACATCGACAGCGCCGTGCCGGTGAACTCGAAGCTCATCGCCAGCGACTGCTGATAGGCCAGCATCGCCACGAAGTGGGTCGCCCAGACCCCGCCGCCGAGCAAGCCTCCGACCGCCAGAGTCCAGGCCAGCCGGTATTCACCCGAGGTGTGGATCGCTCGCCCATAGGCGCTGAAGCTCGCGGCCGAGGCGATGAGGCAGACCAGGCCCGCGAGCAGCACGAGCTGATGGTCGTGCTGTTGCAGGCACAATATCGTTGCGTACATTATTACTCCCCCAACATGGATTAGGCTCCGTCAAAGCTTCATATCGGCTTAACAGGTGAAATCGCCCCGCCCGATCGACTTGCCGCCGACTTGATCCATCGATCAGAAGGTGCAATTCTCCCAGATCACCCTATTTGCTGCCTCGTAGAACACGAACGACAAGCCACACCGGAGAGGTCTTGCCGAAGGACAGGCTTGCGGCGGCGGAGGCGCGGCGCATCGCGCTCGCGGCGCAAGGCTTCGCCGCTCCGCGGCCCGCCGGCGAGATCGGGCGGCGCCAGCTGACCAAGGTGTTCGGCCGGCTGGGCGCGGTGCAGATCGATTCCGTCAACGTGGTCTCGCGCACCCACTACCTGCCGGCCTTCTCCCGGCTGGGCGCCTATCCGCGGGCGTTGCTGGAGGAGCTGGCCTGGGGCGCCAAGCCGGCGCTGTTCGAATACTGGGGCCACGAGGCGAGCCTGTTGCCCGTCGCTGTCCAGCCACTGCTGCGCTGGCGCATGGCCGATGCGCAGGGAGGCAAGGGGACCTGGCGCGGCGTCGCCCGGTTCCTGGCCGAGCGGCGCGACCTGGTCGACCGCGCGCTGGCGGAGATCCGCGACCGCGGCCCGCTCGCGGCCTCCGAGCTGGAGCTGGGCGCCAAAGGACGCGGCGGCTGGTGGGGCTGGAGCGAGGCCAAGCGGGCGCTGGAATGCCTGTTCTGGGCCGGCGAGCTCACCACCGCCACCCGGCGCGGAACCTTCGAGCGCGTCTACGGCCTGCCGGAGAGGGTGCTGCCACGCGGCGTGCTGGAGACGCCGACGCCGGCGCGCGACGAGGCCCAGCGCGCGCTGCTGCGCCAGGCCGCCCGCGCCCTGGGCGTCGCCACGGGGCGGGACCTTCGCGACTACTTCCGCATGCCGCTCGACGAGACCAGGCTCCGGCTCGCCGAGCTGGTCGAGGCCGGCGACCTCACGCCGGTCTCGGTGCAGGGCTGGCGCGAAGCGGCTTACCTCGATCCCGCCGCCCGGCGGCCGCGGCGGATCGAGGCCGCCGCCCTGCTCTCGCCCTTCGACAACGCCATCTGGTTCCGCGAGCGCACCGAGCGGATGTTCGGCGTGCGCCTGCGGCTGGAGATCTACACGCCGGCGCACAAGCGCGCGCACGGCTACTACGTCCTACCCTTCCTGGAGGGCGACGCGCTCACCGCCCGGGTGGACCTGAAGGCCGAGCGCAAGGCTTCCGTGCTGAAGGTCCAGGCCAGCCACGCCGAGCCCTGGGCCACGCCGGACACGCCCGCGCGCCTGGCCGCCGAGCTGCAGCTGATGGCCGGCTGGCTGGGGCTGGAGCGCGTGGCCGTGGCGCCGCGCGGCGACCTGGCGGGGGCGCTGACGGCGGCGGTCGGGTAAAGACGCCCCTCCGTCTCGCGCTTGTCCGCGCAGCCGACTGGGCGTTCGCGGCAGCTTCGCCCGCCACCCGCCATCTGCTAAGGCCGCCGGCATGAGCACCACCGCGCCCCTGCCCGACGCCGCGCCCGCCAACTGGGTGGACCGGCGCGCGCCGGCGAAGCTGCGGCCGTGGCTGAAGCTCGGCCGCTTCGACCGGCCGGCGGGGATCTGGCTCCTGATGCTGCCCGGCTGGCAGGCGATCGCGCTGGCAGGCGCGATCGAAGGGCGCGCGCCCAGCCCGCTCCTGCTGGTCGAGTTCTTCCTGGGCGCGGCGCTGATGCGCGCGGCCGGCTGCGCCTACAACGACATCGTCGACCGGGACATCGACGCCAAGGTCGCCCGCACCGCCGGCCGGCCGATCGCGTCCGGCCAGATCAGCGTGAAGCAGGCCTGGCTGTTCCTGCTAGGCTGCAGCCTGGCCGCGCTCGGCCTGCTCCTCACCATGGGTCCGCTGGCGATCGGCCTGGGCGTCGGCTCCCTGGCGCTGGTGGCGGCCTATCCGTTCATGAAGCGGATCACCTGGTGGCCGCAGGCCTGGCTGGGCCTGACCTTCAACTGGGGCGCGCTGCTGGGTTTCGCCGCGGCGACCGGCTCGCTGCAGCCGCCGGCCTTCCTGCTCTACGCCGCCGGCATCTTCTGGACCCTCGGCTATGACACCATCTACGCCATCCAGGACCTGGAGGACGATGCGCTGGCCGGCGTGAAGTCCTCGGCCCGCCGGCTGGGCGCCGCCGCGCCGCGGGCGATCGCCCTTTTTTATGGCCTTTCCCTCGTGCTGGCGCTGGGCGCCTATGCGGCGGCGGACCTGGGCGCGCTTTTCCTGCCGGTGTTCGCGCTCTACGGCGTGCATCTGGTCATGCAGGCCCGACGCGTGGAGGTGGACAACCCGAAACGTGCGCTGGTGCTGTTCAAGTCCAACGCGTGGGCCGGCCTGACGCTCGCCTGCGCCTTCGCCGCCGGGGCGGTGAAGATCCTGCCCCCATGATCGAGCCCACCGCCGAAGGCCGCCGCCGGTTCATCCTCGACAACACCCGCCTGCAGCGGCCGCCGCACACGCCCGAGCTGGTGCTGCGCCTGGCCGACGAGATCACCCCGATTTGGCGTCTGACCGAGGAAGCGCTGCAGGAGATCGGCCTGCCGCCGCCGTTCTGGGCCTTCGCCTGGGCCGGCGGCCAGGCGCTG
>CBJNAS010000206.1:0-5923 GCA_966434565.1 uncultured Phenylobacterium sp. | reverse complement strand
TGGAGCGCTACCGCTTCCTGCGCTGGGGCTCCTCGGCCTTCAACAACTTCCGCGTGGTGCCGCCCGGCACCGGAATTTGTCACCAGGTGAACCTCGAGTACCTCGCACAAACCGTCTGGACCCTGGAAGACGGCGGCGCGACCGTCGCCTACCCCGACACCGTCGTCGGCACCGACAGCCATACCACCATGGTCAACGGCCTGGCGGTGCTGGGCTGGGGCGTGGGCGGCATCGAGGCCGAAGCCGCCATGCTCGGCCAGCCGATCCCGATGCTGATCCCTGAGGTCATCGGCTTCAAGCTGGAGGGCAAGCTGCCCGAGGGCGCCACGGCCACCGACCTGGTGCTGACCGTGACCCAGATGCTGCGCAAGAAGGGCGTGGTCGGCAAGTTCGTCGAGTTCTACGGCTCGGGCCTGGCCAACATGACGCTCGAGGACCAGGCCACCATCGCCAACATGGCGCCCGAGTACGGCGCGACCTGCGGCTTCTTCCCGGTGACCCAGGCCACCATCGACTACCTCTCCGCCACCGGCCGCGAGCCGGAGCGCGTGGCGCTGGTCGAGGCCTACGCCAAGGAGCAGGGGATCTGGCGCGACGCCGCCGATCCGGAGCCCGTGTTCACCGACACCCTGGAGCTCGACCTCGGCACGGTGCAGCCCTCGCTGGCCGGTCCCAAGCGGCCGCAGGACCGGGTGCTGCTGTCAAGCGCCGCCGCCGAGTTCAAGACCGCCCTCTCCGGCGACTTCGGCAAGGCCGAAACGGCCGGCGCCCGCTACAAGGTCGAGGGCGAGAACTTCGACGTCGGCAACGGCGACGTGGTGATCGCCGCCATCACCTCCTGCACCAACACCTCCAACCCGAGCGTGCTGATCGCCGCGGGCCTGGTGGCCAAGAAGGCGGTCGAGAAGGGCCTCACCGTGAAGCCCTGGGTGAAGACCTCGCTGGCGCCCGGCTCGCAGGTGGTCACCGACTATCTCAAGGCCGCCGGCCTGACGAAGTATCTGGACACCCTCGGCTTCAACCTGGTGGGCTACGGCTGCACCACCTGCATCGGCAACTCCGGCCCGCTGCCCGAGCCCATCTCGGACGCGGTCCAGAAGAACGACCTCGTGGCCGTCAGTGTCCTCTCCGGCAACCGTAACTTCGAAGGCCGCGTGAACCCCGACGTGCGCGCCAACTACCTGGCCTCGCCGCCGCTGGTGGTCGCCTATGCGCTGGCCGGCTCGATGCAGCTGGATCTCGCCAGCGAGCCGCTGGGCGAAGGCTCCGACGGCCAGCCGGTCTACCTCAAGGACATCTGGCCCTCGACCGAGGAGGTCACGGACCTGCAGCGCAAGCACGTGACCAACAAGATGTTCGCCAGCCGCTACGCCGACGTCTTCAAGGGCGACAAGAACTGGCAGGGCATCAAGGTCGCCGGCGGCCAGACCTACGCCTGGGACATGGGCTCCACCTACGTCCAGAACCCGCCCTACTTCCGCGACATGCAGATGGAGCCCGCGGCGGTGACCGACATCGTCGAAGCGCGCGTCCTCGGCGTCTTCGGCGACTCCATCACCACCGACCACATCTCGCCGGCCGGCTCGATCAAGGCCACCTCGCCGGGGGGCGTCTACCTGCGTGATCACCAGGTGCCGACCTCGGAGTTCAACTCCTACGGCGCGCGCCGCGGCAACCACGAGGTGATGATGCGGGGCACCTTCGCCAACATCCGCATCCGCAACAAGATCACCCCCGACATCGAAGGCGGCGTGACCAAGCACTTCCCCTCCGGCGACACCATGTCGATCTACGACGCGGCCATGCGCTACCAGGGCGAGGGCCGGCCGCTGGTGGTGTTCGCGGGCAAGGAGTACGGCACCGGCTCCTCGCGCGACTGGGCGGCGAAGGGCACCAAGCTGCTCGGCGTCCGCGCCGTGGTGGCCGAGAGCTTCGAGCGCATCCACCGTTCGAACCTGGTCGGCATGGGCGTGCTGCCGCTGCAGTTCCTGCAGGAAGGCTGGCACAAGCTGGGGCTCACCGGCGAGGAAATCGTCACCATCCGCGGCCTCACCGAGCTCGCGCCGCGCAAGCAGCTGATCGTCGAGATGTACCGTCCGAGCGACGGCCGCATCGCCCGCTTCCCGGTCCGCTGCCGGATCGATACGCCGACCGAGCTCGAGTACTTCAAGAACGGCGGCGTGCTGAACTACGTGCTGCGCAACCTCGCGCGGCAGGGGTGAGTCTTCCCTCCCCTTGATGGGGAGAGACAGCCCGGCGCAGCCGGGCAGGGTGGCGAAGTCGGGGCTTGGCGCCGAGGTTGGCGCTTGATCCCGACACCCCCACCCGTCTCTCGCTTCGCTCGAGCCACTCTCCCCATGACGGGGTAGGGTGGCTCACGCCTTCTTGTGATTTACAGGCCCGCCAAGTCCGCTTAAGCCTCCGCCTCAATGCGGAAGGGCGCGCTCTTCAGTCTTATCCTGTTCGCCCTGCCGGCGGCCGCCGTGGCGAAGACCCCGGTGGTGGTGGAGCTCTACACCGCCCAGGGCTGCGCGTCGTGCGTGGACGCCAACGCCTACGCCGCCAAGCTCGCCGAACAGCCCGGCGTGCTGGTCCTGACCTTCCCGGTCGACTACTGGGACTATCTCGGCTGGTCGGACACCTTCGCCAAGCCCGCCTACGCCGAGCGCCAGAAGGCCTATGTCGCCAAGCTCGCGCTGCACGAGCCCTACACCCCCCAGGTGATCGTCGACGGCCGCGCCCAGGCGCCAGCGCTGAAACCCGACCAGGTCGACAAGCTGGTCCATGACGCCGCCAAGGCGATCCAGGATCCGCCGCAGATCCGCTTCGGCCAGCGCAAGCGGGTCTATGTGGGCTCCGGGCGCGCGCCCAAGGGCGGCGCCGACGTCTGGCTGGTGCGCTACGATCCGCGCGAGCAGGAGGTCGCGGTCAAGAGCGGCGACAACCGCGGCCAGACCGTCGTGCAGAAGAACGTCGTGCGGGAGATGACGCGCCTGGGCGGCTGGCGCGGGCGGCCCGCGGTGTTCCGCCTGCCGGAGCCCTCCGAGGATGGCCTGGTGACGGTCGTCATCCTGCAGGGCGCGCACGGCGGGCGGGTCCTGGCGGTGGGCCGCCCAAAGGGGTGAGGCCCTTCTCGAAACCATAAGGGCCCGCGCAGCTGGAGAATCTGCGCAGGCCCTTCTAGGGAGGGGGGATCCGTGTGTCGGCTGACCCGCCCGCAAGTCCAGGGGGGCTGGGGGGGCTGTTCAGGATCCGGGACCAACGTGCGTGGCCAACCGACGCTGCGCATAAGACACAGGGCATCTGGCGGGGGCGGGACCGAAATAAGGTCATTTCTGGGCGGCCCGCCGCAATCCCTGGTGGCGGCCCCTCTGCGATCACCCTCGCTTTGCCGGCGGGATTCGGTTTAGGCTTCGGACTGATGGCTTTCGATCCGTCCTACGCCGCGCCCGCGGGCGCCCGCACCTTTTTCGAGCGCCGCGAGCTGGACCAGCTTCTTCGGCTGTATGGACGGATGGTGGCGGCGGGCGAATGGCGCGACTACGCCATCGATGGCCTGCGCGATTGCGCCATCTTCTCGGTGTTCCGCCGCACGTCGGAAGAACCGCTCTACCGTATCGAGAAGCGCCCGGCGCTCGCCCGGCGGCAAGGCGCCTGGGCGGTGATCGGCCAGGGCGGCATGATCCTCAAGCGCGGCCACGAGCTGGACCAGGTGCTGCGCCTGTTCGACAAGGGCCGGTTCCGGGTGGTGGATTAGATCTGGCCGTAGCACCTCCCCCGCGAAGCGGCGGGAGGGGGGGCGCCCGTCGAAGAGCGGGTGGTGGAGGGGGCAAGCCCGCGGCATGAAAACCCCGGCGGTCTCCCGCCGGGGCTTCCAGATCTCTCGAACCGCTCTGCGTCCTATCGGCGGTCGCCGGTGAACTGCAGCAGGAATTGGAAGAGGTTGATGAAGTTCAAGTAGAGGTTCAGCGCGCCGTAGTTGGTCGCCACCGCCATTGAGGCCGTGTCACCGCCCAGCCAGTAGTAGGTCATCTTCAGGCGCTGGGTGTCGTAGGCGATCAGGCCGGCGAAGATCAGCACGCCCAGCACGTTGATGACGAAGGCCATCGCGGCCGAGTGGAAGAACATGCTGACCAGCGAGGCCAGGACCAGGCCGATCAGACCCATGATGAGGAAGCTGCCGAAGCCGCTCAGATCCTTCTTGGTGGTGTAGCCCACCAGGCTGAGCGTGCCGAAGGCCGCCGCCGTGATCAGGAAGGTGGAGGCGACGGAGACCCCGGTGTAGGCCAAAAGCCAGACGCCCAGGCCGGCGCCGATCGAGGCCACCACGCTCCAATAGATGGCGCCGGCGGCCCGCGGACTCGGGTTGCGCATGAACATGGCGCCCAGGAGGATGGCCAGCGGCACGAAGCGGATGATCATGCCGAGCGGCGTGAAGCCCACCAGCCGCCCCTCGGGGCTGACGACGTAGAGCAGCTGCTGGACGGGGGCGAAGTCGGCGGTCACCCAGGCCAGCACCGCAGAGAGGAGAAGGCCCAGCGCCATCTTGTTGTAGACGCCGAGCATGAAGCTGCGAAGTCCCGCGTCCACCGACATGTCGGCGCGATCGGCGGGGATCGTGCGCGCGTAGCCGCGGTTGAAGTCGCTCATGTGAGGCATAGCCCTTGGTTCAAGCGTCCCTCGTGGACGCAGCAGAAATATCGTGCGCCCCTGTGGCGGAAGCAAGACCTTAGGGATTAAGGGGTTTTAACCTTCCCCCAAGCCGCCCGCGCGTTAGGAAGGAGCCATGATCCGTCTCTTCGCCGCCGTGGCCGTGCCCGATGAGATCACCGACTCCCTCGCCCGGCGCCAGACCGGGCTGGAGGGCGCCCAATGGCGCACCGCCGAGCAGATGCACCTCACCTTGCGCTTCTTCGGCGAGATCCGCGAAGACCTCGCCCGCGACCTGGATTCCGAGCTCGCCGCGGTCGGCGGCGGGGCGTTCGACATGGTGCTGGAGGGGGTGGGCGCGTTCGGCGAGGGCGCCGACATCAAAGCAATCTGGGCGGGGGTGGCCGACAGCGCGCCGCTCAGGCGCCTCGCCAAGGCCTGCGAGACCGCCGCCCGGCGCGCGGGCCTGAAGCCCGAGACGCGCAACTTCCGTCCGCACGTGACCCTGGCCTACCTGAAGCGGCCCGAACCGGACCGGGTCGCCGCATGGATCCAGGCCAACAACCTGCTCAAGTCGCCGCCGATCCGCGTCGACCGGTTCGGCCTCTATTCGAGCTTCCTCGCCAGCGACGGGGCGCAGTACCGGCTGGAGGCGGAGTACGCGCTCTAAATGCCGGGAGGCCATGCCGCGAGAAGCGCCGAGAGCCTTGCCTCCAACCCCGCCGCGTCCTTCAGCTCGCACTCCCAGACGGTCTCCACCCGCCAGCCCCCCTTCTCCAGGGCCTCCCGACTCCGCACGTCGCGCGCGACATTGCGCGCCACCTTGCCCACCCAGTAGTCGCGGTTCTGCTTCGGCACGCGCGCGCCTCGCGCGCAATCGTGGCCGTGCCAGAAGCAGCCGTGGACAAAGAGGGCCAGCCGGCGGCCCGGCATCACGATGTCGGGCGAACCGGGCAGCTCCTTGCGGTGCAGACGGTAGCGCGCGCCGAGCCGGGTGAGCGCCCGGCGCACGATCAGCTCCGGCGAGGTGTCCCGGTCCTTGACCTGCCGCATGACGGCGGAGCGCTTGGCCGGGGGGTAGACATCCATAGCCCACTCCCTCCGCTCATTCCGGCGAAGTCCGCCGGGATGAGCGGATCTGATGGGTTCACAGCCCCTCGAACAGCGCCGTCGAGACGTAGCGCTCGGCGAAGCTCGGGATGATCGCCACGATCAGCTTGCCGGCCATGTCGTCGCGGCTGGCCACGTCGAAGGCCGCCGTCAGCGCCGCGCC